>JBATOB010000309.1:0-3632 GCA_049290655.1 Chromatiaceae bacterium
GGCCGGGCGCGCGGCCCGGATGACGGCAGCCTCAGCCCGCCGGCTGGCCCGCCACCGCCTCCCCCTTTACCGGTGGCAAGAGGAAGGAGATGAGCGCCGCCGCCAGCACGAAGGCGGTGGACACCCAGAGGCAGCCCGTCAGGCCCTGGGTCTGGTAGACCCAGCCCGACAGCACCGTCCCCGTCAGCCGGCCAGCGGCATTGGCCATGTAATAGAAGCCCACGTTCATGGCCACCTTGTCCTGGTCCGAGTAGGCCAGGATGAGGTAGGAGTGGACGGCGGAGTTGATGGCGAAGACGGCGCCAAAGGCAAAGAGGCCGATGATCAGCGACAGGGCCGGGTCCAGGCCCTTCATCAGGGCCAGGGCGATGCCGGCGGGAAAGACCGCCAGCAGCAAGGCCCAGTTCCGGGCGCTCTTGCCCTGGGGGCCCTTGCCGCCATGACCCTGGCGCAGCAGGGCCGGGGCCCCCGCCTGGACGAAGCCATAGGCCACCACCCACAGGGCCAGGAAACTGCCCACCTCCAGATGGTTCCAGCCGGTCACCGAGGCGAGAAAGACCGGCAGGCCCACCACGAACCAGACATCCCGCGAGCCAAAGAGGAAGAAGCGCGCCCCGGAGAGGATGTTGATCTCCCGGGTCTTGGAGAAGATCTGACTGATTTTGGCCTTGACCTTGGTGGTGCCCAGCCCGGACGGCAGGGCCCAGGCGACATAGACATAGAGGACAAAGAGGCCGGCCGCCATGCCCGCCAGGGCCCAGCGGAAGCCCACGGTATAGAGCAGCAGGCCGCCCAGGAAGAAGCCGACGCCCTTGAGGGTGTTTTTCGACCCGGTGAGGATGGCCACGTACTTGAACAGCCGCGTCTCGGCGTCCGCCCCCTTGGGCACCACCATCTTGACGCTGGACTTGGCGCTCATCTTGTTGAGGTCCTTGGCGATACCGGACAGGGCCATGGCGGTCATGACATAGGCCACGGTCAACCAGGCCGGGTCCACCGCCAGCATGCCTAAGGCGAAGACCTGGAGGAAGCCGCCCGTGACCATGGTCCGATTGAGGCCGACATGCGAGGCGATCCAGCCCCCCAAGCCGTTGGTGATGATGCCGAACACCTCATAGAGGAGAAAGAGAAAGGCGATCTCCAGGGGGCTGAAACCCTGATTGTGGAAGTGCAGGACCACCAGCATGTGGATGGCCCCGTCCGTCAGGGTAAAGCCCCAATAGGCGCCGGTGACAACCAGGTAGGTGCGCAGGGCGGCATCCATGGCTACAGCATCCGCGCCAGCTTGCGGGTGATATCCATCATGCGGTTTACATAGCCCCACTCGTTGTCGTACCAGGCGTAGATCTTGACCTGGGTGCCATCGACCACCAGGGTGGAGAGGGCATCGATGATGGAGGAGCGTGGATCGCCTTTGAAATCAACGGAGACCAGGGGCCGTTCCTCGTAACCCAGAATATCCTTGAGCTCGCCGGCGGCGGCCTCCTTGAAGAAGGCATTGACCTCCTCCGCCGTCACGGGCCGGGCCGCCTCGAACACGAAGTCGGTGAGGGAGGCATTCAACAGGGGCACGCGCACGGCGTGGCCGTTGAGCTTGCCCGTCAGCTCGGGGAAGATCTTGGTGATGGCCTTGGCGGAGCCCGTGGTGGTGGGGATCAGGGATTGCCCCAGGGCGCGGGCGCGGCGCAGGTCCTTGTGGCCGCGATCGACGATGGTCTGGGTATTGGTGATGTCGTGAATGGTGGTCATGCTGCCGCGCAGGATGCCAATTTTCTCGTGCATGACCTTGACCACCGGCGCCAGGCAGTTGGTGGTGCAGGAGGCGGCGGTGACGATGTCATGCACGGCCGGGTCGTAGAGGTGGTCGTTGACCCCATAGACGAGGTTGAGGGCCGGATCGGGCACCGGGGCGGACACCACCACCTTCTTCACGCCCTGATCAAAATAGGGCTGGAGGGCCTCCGCGGTCTTGAAGCGCCCCGTGCACTCCACGACGATATCGATGCCCTTGGCGCCCCAGTCGATCTCCTCGAGGGTGGCGCCCATGCTGAAGCCGACCTCCTGGCCGGCCACGATGAGGGCATCGGGCCGGGAGCTGATCTGGTCCTGGCACCAGCGGCCGTGGACCGAGTCGAATTCCAGCAGGTGGGCCTGGCAAACGGCATCGCCCTTGATTTCATTGACGTGGACGATTTGATACTCGGGGCTGTCCCAGCCGGCGCGGAAGCCCAGTTTGCCCATGCGACCAAAGCCATTGATGCCAACACGAATAGCCATCTTCTTTTACTCCCGCCGAGGTGGATTTAATATGTGCGTGGCTTAATATACGTTCTAGCGTATACAGTGACAAGACTTTTTTACACGGCACACAGCCCAGGATTAAGGTTGCCCCGAGGCCCCATAGGTCACCCTCTATACCCTGCTTTGCCTGCGTCTCGGGTAAGAAACTGTCCAAAAACAGCTTCTAGGCGGCGTTGGTGCACACATCCCCCTTGCGGCGGTCTAACGGCGAGATACCCCCACGAGAGGCCGTACGATGACCACCAACTCGCAACCACCCACGACCGACAAGGGCGACCAGACCGCGCAGCCCAAAACCCAGTACCGGGCACTCACTGGCCGGAATACGATCGCGCCCTAATGGCGCGGGGCCAGGTGACGCTGTGGTTCGATGATGATTTTCTGCGCCACCACTGGCATCCGGCGCCGACCAGTCGGCGCGGTGCTCCTTACCACTACACATCCCCAAGGTCAGCAAGCGCATCCGCTACCGGGTCGAGAAGTTGGCCGCCGAGGAAGAGGAGCACCACAGCCTGTTTCGCAACCTGGCCGAGCGTGATGACCTGGCCAAGCAGATCCAGGCCGAGGTCCAGCGCACCGCCAACGATAGCCGGTTCTCCGACTGCATCCACCTCCCCGATCTGGGCGACGAGCCCGACGATCAGGCGGTACTGCAATACGCCATGGGCCGCGAGCACGCCGTCATGCTGCGCTATGCCGAACTCGCCGAGACCACCCCCGAGGGCCCCATCCACGACCCCTTCCGTTACCTCGCCAGCGAAGAGACCAAGCACAAGCTCGCCCTGGAGAAGTTCTACTACGAGACCATCCATCGTGGTGGCGGAGTCTGATCGAAACCGTCAAACACTCCCCTCCCGGCTGAATCCCAGCCGGGCCCTGCTCAATGCCTCATCCCGACGAGCCAGAGGCCACCGCCCTTTTTGGGTGTGTGGCTTAACCGTCTTGATGCCTGGCGTCACTCCAACTTTACCCTGGCCCGACCCTTCGGCAGGGTGGTCCTGGCTGGGCTAAGTTTATTCCAGGCCTATCAGGTTGCCTCCCAAGGCATCCATCGCTAGCATGAGGTTGCACACCCCGCGCCATGCATACGAGGAGGGCGATTACCGATGCCGACACGCGGAGGTGCTCGTGGTCGGAGCCGTCGAGGTCATGCCGCGGCGCGCATCGGGCCAGTGGGGAGGGCGGGACCCGAACCTCTTGGGGGGCCGCTGCCCACGCACCGCGGCGGGCATGGACGCGGTATTCTCGCCGGCCGCCTCCGGCTACACGTCGTTTCAGATCGCAAGCACCCCCTGTATCAGGATAGAAGTCGCCTCCCCTGGGAGGATTTG
>JBATOB010000310.1:0-3625 GCA_049290655.1 Chromatiaceae bacterium
GGCCTCGTCCATCAGGTCGCCGAAGGGGACCAGGGTGGGGCAAGCCCGCTCGCAGGCCAGGCATTCCAGGCAATTGTCCAGGTGATCGAGGAGGCGCGGCGAGGCGTCCAGGCCGCCCTCGGCCCAGCCCTGGATCAGGGCAATACGCCCACGCGGAGACTCGGCCTCGTGGCGCGCCTCCCGATAGGTGGGGCAATGGGGCAGGCAGAGGCCGCAGCGAACGCAGCGGTCGGCGGTTTGGGACAGGTGCCTGGCGTTATCGGCTGGGTTCAAGGCGGGGTCTGGTGGCGAGGGTGAGATTGGCTGAGGCTGGGCGTTTCCGGTTGCGGACAGGTCGGCGTCCCGCCGGGCGGGGCGAAGGGCGTCACGACAGGTTTCTTCGCCGGCCGCTAATGGTAACCTGTTCGCCCGTTCAGGGTTCAGCCGGGGAGGCGAGGTCCACCATGTCCTACTACCGTTATCACGTCTTCATGTGTGCCAACCGTCGCGAGGATGGCAGCCAGTGTTGCGCCCAGTATGGCGCCGAGGATCTGCGCCATTACCTCAAGGGGCGGACCAAGGAACTCGGCATCGCCGGCGAGGGTGGCGTCCGGATCAACAGCGCCGGCTGTCTGGCGCGTTGCGACTCGGGACCCGTGATCGTCGTCTATCCGGAGTCGGTCTGGTATAGCTACATCGACCGCGAGGACCTGGAGGAGATCCTGCAGCGCCACCTCATTGGCGGCCAGGTCGTCGAGCGCTTGCGGTTGCCGGGATGAGGACCCGATCGCCGACACCCGGCCCGCCGATTTAGGGCCGGGTATCCGAGCATCCCGGACCCAGGTATCTTGTTGGGCATCTTGGCCCCTTGCCATCCGGGGCGGCGTCCTGTAACATCCGCCGTCTTTCTCGAACCGACCCTTATCCAGGCCCTGGAGCAACGGACATGACGACTGTGAGTGCCAAGCCCGCGGAGGTCCGCCGCGAGTGGTACCTGATCGACGCCGAAGGCAAGACCCTCGGGCGTCTCGCCACCGAGTTGGCGCGCCGGCTGCGCGGCAAGCATAAGCCTTGCTACACCCCCCATGTGGACACCGGTGACTACCTTGTGGTCGTCAATGCCGAGAAGATCCGCGTGACGGGTAACAAACTCGCGGACAAGATGTACTACCACCACACCGGGTACATCGGCAACCTCAAGTCCGTCAATCTTGGGAAGTTGCTGGCCAAGGCGCCGGAGCGGGTCATCAATCATGCCGTCAAGGGCATGATGCCGCGTGGGCCCCTGGGGCGTGCCATGCTCGCCAAACTCCGTGTCTATGCGGGTCCCGAGCATGCGCATGCCGCTCAGCAGCCCAAGCCGCTCGACTTCTAAAGGATCAGGATTAGCCCATGTCGCAAATTCATTACGCTACCGGCCGCCGCAAAAGTTCCGCCGCGCGCGTCTATCTGAGCCTTGGCTCTGGCAAGATCACCGTTAACGACCGCCCGCTTGATACCTTTTTTGGCCGCGAGACCTCCCGCATGGTGGTCCGTCAGCCCCTGGAGACGGTTTCCATGCTGAATCGGGTCGATGTCAAGGTCAGCGTTACCGGCGGTGGCAACACCGGGCAGGCCGGCGCCATCCGTCACGGCATCGCCCGCGCCCTGGTCGATTTCGACGAGAACATGCGTCGTCCCCTGCGCCAAGCCGGCTTCCTCACCCGCGATGCCCGCGAGGTCGAGCGTAAAAAGGTGGGTCTGCGCAAGGCGCGTAAGCGTCCTCAGTACAGCAAGCGTTAAGTTTCAGCGACCGCCAAGGTGGGTTGCTCCCTATAAGAACAACCTGCCCGCCGTCGCCCTTTGGGGGATCGTCTAGCGGCAGGACAGCGGACTCTGACTCCGTTAACCGAGGTTCAAATCCTCGTCCCCCAGCCAAACCCAGGCCCGCTCCTAGTAGCGGGCCTTTTTGTGTCCGGGGGTCCAGGATTCTGGCCCCCCTGCCCCGGGAGGCGCTGGTGGGCGCCGACGGACAACAATGGGATCGTGGCGTCCACGCAACGCCCCGAGGCGATTTTTCCCGCTCCGGGGCCCGACTTTGGGCCTCCACGATAAAAAAATTTCCCCTGTCGCGTCCTTCCGGGGCCTGCCCGGGGCCGGTCAACGAATATAATCCTATATAAAAACAATAGACTAAGTTCTTGGTACCCGCGTCTTGTGCTAAAAACGCAACAGATGCCCGAACTGTATCTTTTTCGAAAAAACTGTTGCGCCCTGTCCCTCCGTGGTCTATCATTCTCCTCACACGCATAACGCGTATCGCTTTTCAGCAGTCAATACTGGCAAATCAGCAACAGTGGAGAACACCATGAACAAGAAACTCGTTACCCTGGCCGTCGCCGCCGCCCTGGCCGCGCCCGCCATCGCCTCTGCCGACGCTATCCTGTACGGCAAGTTGAACGTCGCCATCGATTATATGGACCAGGACTCTGTTATGAGTAGGGCCCAGTTCGGGGTAAAAACCGCTTACGATGATGCGTACCTGGCCGCCGCTGCGGCTGCGACGAGCAATGGTGTGTTCAACAAGCAGGCTTGGCTCACTGCGGTTAATAAGATAGGGTTTCAGAATCCCCTCTCGGACGGCTTCAATGGTTGGGGTCTGAGCGGCAACCAAGGCACCAGGGGTTACAATTCCAACCCCTTCATTCCTTCCCCCCAGGGTCCGTCCAGCCGTATTGGTGTTAAGGGCTCCGAGGACCTTGGCAACGGTATCAAGGCGATCTACCAGGTAGAGTTTGGCGTTTCCCTGACGGACACCCAGAATACGGCCGTCACTGGCAACGAGCCTATTACCATGCGTAATAGCTTTGTCGGTCTGGCCGGTAACTTCGGTACTGTCCTGGCTGGTCGTCACGACACCCCGCTGAAGATCTCCACGGGACCCCTGGACCTCTTCGCCGACACCATGGCTGACAACAACAACACGGTTGGCTTCCAGGATCTCCGCGCGGACAATGTCATTGCTTACATCAGCCCCAGCTTCTCGGGCTTTCAGGTAGCGGCCGCGGTGCATGCTGGCGGCGGTGCGACCGCCGTTGGTACATTCAATAACGATGCCGACAGCATAGCGGAAGCCTATTCCCTGGCAGCCATCTATAAGAACGGCCCTTGGTATGCAAGTGCTGCTTACGAAAGCCTGGGTGAGAAGCTCGCTGGGTACTCTGACGCACAAATAGACAGTCCTCTTTACGATGGTGCTGACTGGAACAAGTGGCGCGTCGGCTTGGGCATTCTCGACTGGAACGGCTTCAGCCTGACCGGTATCTACGAGAACTGGGATGGTGGCTACTGGATCGATGACGTTGGCAATGATCTGTGGCAGCTTCAAGCGGGCTATAACTTTGGCAACATGGCGGTGAAAGCCATGTATGGCCAGGCGGAACTCGATGGTGATCGCTACCAGGATTATTCCTGGAGTACTTGGGCCGTTGGTGGTGACTACAACTTCAGCAAGCGTACCAAGGTGTTCTTGCTTTATACCGGTAATGACCTTGATGACGTGGGATTGGCGTACGGTATTTACGACAAAAATAAAAACCTTACCGACGTTGGTATCCAAGACTACAATCTCGACTGGGATGGTTTCCAGCTTGGCATGATGCACAGC
>JBATOB010000311.1:0-4360 GCA_049290655.1 Chromatiaceae bacterium
GGATATGGTGCAACAACCGCAGTATTCGCATCTGCACTGATTTTACTACTCCTAAAACCTCTAAGTGGTACTTTATACTCTGGAAAAAAGTCGGAACTATTGGCGGTTGGTGTTTCGTCACTTATAAATGAATACTTTTTAATTGCAGATAATTCTTACTGGAAAGGGGCTGATTGCGTGCTTTCCGATAATAATCAGGTAGGTAAGGTTATTCCGGTTAAGGGCTGTACATTGGGTGACTTTGAGAAGGCCAAAACAAGGGTGCTAGTGATTGGTAACTCGTTTTCAGCGGCTTTTACTCAAGCTTTTGATAAACTGGTTTTGGATGATAATTTTGCAGTTACAATAACGTCTTCATGGGGGGCATCTGTAGTAAAAGAGCTTGAGAATAATGGGGTTTGGAGTAATGCTAACGATTATTACTGGGACCATATTATTCCAGATCTAATCGCAGACCTAAAACCAGGTGATTGGGTATTTATGATAAATGATATGGCCGGATTTTCTCCGGAATACCCCTCGGAAAAAAATAACCTATCACTATCAATATTAGCTGCGGGGCTAGATAAATTTTCTGATGAACTCGCCAAGCGGAGTCTTCGACTAGCAGTACTCCATGGAAACCCCTTTGCAAGGGAAGCAAATTGCGAGCCTGCTATGGCCATAAAGCAATGGTTTGGTCCTAGAACTAGCGTATGCAAATTCATTCCAAAAAATGAAACAATCATGAGGCGTGAAAATCTAGACAAAATCTTAAAAATATTGGAGTCAAAACATAAATTAACAGTTATTGACCTGATCGATATATTTTGCCCTCGTTCAGTTTGCGACTATGAATCAAAAGATAATCAAATTTTATATAGAGATGTGTATTCGCACCCATCAGTTGAAGGTGCTAGGCTTTCTGCGCCAGTAATTCGTTCAGCATTGAATAGTTCTAATATAACTAGTAAGAACTAATGGGAAGGGGTCTGGCTCAATTGCTAATTTCTATAATGCCAAAATAATTTACCTCAAATGCGAGTACGCCATGAAATTTCATGCTCATCCGTTTTTTCTAATATATTAACTTCACATCTCAGCTATCCAAAATCTCTTCCCAGTCATTGGCTTTCCGTCCCCCCAGGTCCATTCTTTTGCTATTCACTAAATGAGTCCTATCCCCCTACCCGATCGTCAAGGACTTGGTGGCCAAATTGATTGTTGATTTCCCTCCCGGACGCGCTTATGACCCCGAGGATGATGGTTGGATTGCCTTGACCGAAGAAATAGGGCATCGACCGAGTCATCTCGGAAATCTGGGCTGATTGGAAACTGGCCGAGGTGGCCAGGGAAGGGATTGCCTATCCCACGGGTATGGCGATTGGCGGCCCAGCGGCACTTGCCCCCACTGCGCCGCCGGGGCAGACTGTCGCGGCTGGCCAAGGCCAGCGCCCCCGGCCTCCCTTCAACCCGACCTAGCGCCATCGAAACTTGAACCCTCTGAAACGCCTTGCCTCCCAGACGGCCGTCTATGGCGTCAGTAGCGTCCTCGGGCGATTCCTCAATTACCTGCTGGTGCCCCTCTACACCTATAGCTTCCTGCCGGCGGACTATGGGGTGGTGGCGGAGTTCTATGCTTATATGGGCTTCCTGGCGGTGCTGCTGGCCTTCGGGCTGGAGACCGGCTACTTCCGTTTCCGGGAGGAGGCGGGCTGGGCGCCGCGGCTGGTCTTCGCCACCGTGCTGCGCTTTGTGATCCTGGCCAATCTGGGCTTTTTCCTGCTGGCCTGGGGCTTCCAGCAGCCGATCGCCGAGCTGCTGCGCCACTCGGCCCATCCGGAATACATCCTCTGGGTCGCCGCCATCCTGGCCCTGGATTCGGTGGGGGCCATCGCCTTCGCGCGCCTGCGGGCGGAGCAACGGGCGTTGCGGTTCGCCGCGGTCAAGCTGACCGAGATCGGGCTCAACATGGCCCTCAATCTCTTTTTCATCCTCCTCTGCCGGCGGGCCTTCGCGGCGGACCCTGCCTCCTGGCTCGGCGGGCTCTGGGACCCGGCCATCAGTGTCGGCTATGTCTTTCTGGCCAATCTGGTGGCGAGCGTCTTTAAGCTGATCCTGCTGGCCCCGGAGATTCGCGGCATCACGGCGGGCTGGGACTGGGGTCTGGTCCGCCGCCTGCTGGGCTATTCCCTGCCCATGGTGGCCATCGGCCTGGCCGGTATCGTCAACGAGATGCTGGACCGGGCGGCGCTCAAGTTCCTCTTGCCCCACGACCTGGAGACCAACATGGCCCAGCTCGGCATCTATGGGGCCGTATACAAGCTCTCCATCCTCATGAGCCTCTTTATCCAGGCCTTCCGCTATGCCGGCGAGCCCTTCTTCTTTGCCTATGCCCGCCAGGCGGACGCCCGCCAACTCTACGCCCTGGTGCTGAAGTGGTTCCTGATCTTCTGCGTCTTCATCTTCCTGCTGGTGAGCCTCTACCTGGATCTCTTCCAGTACTTCGTCGGCGCGGCCTATCGGGAGGCCCTCTGGGTGGTGCCCATCCTGCTGCTGGCTAATCTCCTGCTGGGCATCTATGTGAACCTGTCCATCTGGTACAAGCTGACGGACCGCACCGGCCTGGGGGCCTGGGTGGCGATCGCCGGAGCCCTGGTGACAGTGGCCGCCTTGTTGCTCCTGGTGCCGAAATATGGCTATGCCGGCGCGGCCTGGGCCCATCTGATCTGCTACAGCTTCATGGTCATCGTCTCCTGGGCCATGGGTCGCCGTTACTACCCGGTGCCCTATGACCTCAAGCGCATCCTGGGCTATCTCCTCCTGGGTTTGGGGCTCTACGCCGCCGGGCGGGGGCTGGCCGCGCTCGGCTGGCCCACCCTGGTGGCGGGCACCCTCTGTCTCGCCGTCTATCTGGCGGTGGTTTATGTCGCCGATGGCCGGGCATTGCGGCGGGGGTCGGTGTAGGGGGGCTGATCGGGTTTTGGCATTGGCTAGGCGGTTTGGACCTGGCCTAACGTATCGCCCGCCTGGTACCCTCTAAACTGGCGCATTTCCATGTGGCGTTGGCGTGAATGAAGCGTGGCTATTCCATGTCGAGAATATTTATAAATTTAATCAGCTTGTTACGCTTCTCTTCGGGCAAGGCCGCAAACTCACGGATAACGCCAGCAAGCTCGTCATCAGTTGAAAACAGATAAGGCACTGGCACACCCAGAACCCCCGCTAGACGGGCGGCAGTCCCGAAATCGGGCTGCAGCCGGGCCAGCGGGGTGCCGGTGAGGGCGTTAAACGTCTTGCCGCAGGCGGCGCAGCGCCACCGCGGCAACCCGTGCGCCTGCCCCCAAGCCCGGCAGACCGTGTGATGGCAAGGCGGACAGGTCCGGCCGACATCGCGTACCGCGGCCAAGGGATCCGGTCCCGAGCGACGCGCTTGTCGCAGCCCTTCGACGGCCTGCTGTCGCTGTGCCGGTGTGAGCGCCCCCGCCTTGGCCAGCCAAGCGCGGAACGCTGCGGCATACATGGCGTCAAGCTCCACGGTTCCCAGAACTATCATAAGGATAGCTCGCGGCAACACTTAACGCAGACATAGCCATATAAAATGCCAGTTGATAGCGTGAACCGACGTTGTCGAGGATCTCGATGACATCGGCTTCAAGAGTCTTGGCATCGCGGTGTTTGGCAGCCATCCAGGTATGTTTGACCAGATGCCAGCGTTTCTCGAGGCGGTTCAACTCGGGGCTGTAGGGCGGTAAAAAGTAGAGGGTGACGCCTTGGCGGCGCAGGACCTCGAGGTGCGGCTGAATGGCGCGCGCGTTATGCAAGGAGGCCTTGTCCAGGATGATCGTCAAGGGTTTAGCGACCTGCTGGCGCAGCAGCCCCAGGAAGCCGACAAAGAGCAACGCATTGAAGGTGCACCACAAGGCCGCACTGACGACCTGGCCTGTTGAGAGGAAAGCGGCGATGACGTTCAATCGCTTGCCACGGATCGCCTCGATACGGTGTTGTTGGCCGACCGGTGTTCAGGCGCTGCGATTAGGATGGACTTGGGCGAAACCCGCTTCATCCAGATAGGCCACCGTGATTGAGGTGTCCAGGCGCGCGTCCTCATCGGGCAGCTGCGGGAGATGCTTCACATCAAGATGCACAAAACCCGGCGCGTAGTCCTTGAAGGTCTTGGCAGGGGCCTGGGCGGACGCCTCGCGGGGAATCAGGTTGGCGAGGTTGGAGACGCCGTGGCGGCGCCAGCAGCGGGCAGGGTCATTTGCATCGCTGGCTCACGCCGGGATCAGTTTGCCTCAATCGCCTTTGCGGCCAGAGACGCAACAAGTGTCTCCAATGCCCCTCTGGCGAGGCACGGAGGATAGCTCCTCCTGGGAAG
>JBATOB010000312.1:0-5112 GCA_049290655.1 Chromatiaceae bacterium
TGGGAAACTGGGGACATGCTCAACCCCTGTGCCGTAATCAACTGGGCTACCCGAAGCGTGAACTCGGGCTGACATGACCTGCGCTGTTGGGCCCTGCTTGTCTCCTGACGATGGTGTAGGTGCCACCGATCAGGGTGGCCGTTTCAATTAGACCACTACAGAGGTTCTCCGGCAAGGCGTAGCGATAGGCCGCCGGGGGCATGGTCTGGTGGAAGGCGGTATCGAAGACCGCCACCTGCGGCACCCCGGGGAAGAGGCGGATCGCCACCTCGATACCCTCCAGGTTGGCCGGGTTATGCAGGGGGGCAAGGGGGATCATGTCGCGAATGACGGCGATGACCGCCTCATCCACTCGGGTCGGCCGCTGGAAGGCCTCGCCACCATGGACCACCCGGTGGCCAATGGCCACCAGTTCACCCATATCCGCCAGAACCCCGGACTCGCGCAACCGGGCGACCATCAGCTCCAGTCCCGCGCCATGATGGGCAATCGGCAGGGCCAGCTCGAAGTGGTGTTCCCACCCCCTCATCCAACCAGCGACCCTGGAAGTGGCCGCGCGGCTCGCCGATGCGGTTGACGGCGCCCGCCGCCAGGACCCGCCAGTTATCGGACTGGAAGAGCTGATATTTAATCGACGAGCTACCGGAATTGAGAACCAAAACTTTCATGAGGCACCCAGGATTGCTGGGAATGGGGAGAGAAGTGCCCTCCCCGCGCGGAACCATCAAGCCGCTGGCGGCGCCGTCTGGGCCTGAATGGCGGTAATGACGACGGTATTGACGATATCGGCCACCAGACAACCGCGACTCAGGTCATTGACGGGCTTATTGAGCCCTTGCAGGACCGGGCCGATGGCGATGACATCGGCGCTGCGCTGCACGGCCTTGTAGGTGTTATTGCCGGTGTTGAGATCCGGGAAGATGAAGACCGTCGCCTGTCCCGCCACCTCGTTGTCCGGCATCTTGGAGCGTGCCACCTCGGGATCGACCGCGGCGTCGTACTGGATGGGTCCCTCCAGCTTGAGATCGGGCCGGCGGGCATGGGCGATGCGCGTGGCCTCCCGTACCTTGTCCACATCCGCGCCTTTGCCTGACTCGCCGGTGGCATAGGAGAGCATGGCCACCCGCGGTTCGATTCCAAAAGCAGCGGCGGTCTCGGCTGAGGAGATGGCGATGTCCGCCAGTTGCTCGGCGTTGGGGTTGGGGTTCACGGCGCAGTCACCATAGACCAGTACCCGATCCGCCAGGCACATGAAGAAGACGCTGGAGACGATCTTGACCCCCGGCCGGGTCTTGATGATCTCGAAGGCGGGCCGAATGGTGTGCTGGGTCGTATGGACGGCCCCGGAGACCATGCCATGGGCATCGCCGTGATAGACCATGGCGGTGCCGTAGTAACTCACATCCTGCATCAGGTCAAAGGCCATCTGCTCCGACATGCCCTTGTGCCGCCGCAATTCGAAATAGGTGCGGCCATAACGCTCGCGGTCGGGCGCGGTTCCGGGATCGATGATGCGGATGCCGTTAAGCTTGAGGCCCAGGTCACGGACACTACCGCCGATCTTGTCCGGGTCGCCGAGCAGGGTCAGATCGACGACGTCGCGCAGCATGAGAATCTCGGCGGCGCGCAGAATGCGCTCATCCTCGCCCTCTGGCAGCACGATGTGGCGGCGCTGGGCCTTGGCGCGGCGGAACAGCTCGTACTCGAACATGAGCGGCGTGCGGCGATCCAGATGCCGCTCCGGCGGGCGTTGCGGCATGGCGCTCATGACGTTGGCCTCGAAGAGGCCGATAGCGGCGGCGATCTTGCGATCATCCGTGGGCAGGATGCTGGCATGGACCCGGTTAAGATCCATGGCCGTCATGTAGGTATCGGTATCCACGCCGAGGATAGGCACCTTGGCGCGCCTCAGGCCGCCCATGAGCCGGCGCAGGTTCTCCCCCAGGTCGATACCGCCGGTCAGCAGTAGCCCCGCAACACGGGGGAAGTTGGTGGAGGCATCCGCCACCAGGCTGGCAAGAATGATATCCGTGCGATCGCCCGGGGTAATGATGAGAGAGCCATCCTCCAGGTGATTGAGGAAGTCCGGGACCTCCATGGCGGCGATTTTGAAGTGGGTCACCACCTGGGTCAGGGTGTCGTCGTCACCGTAGAGGCGTCGCGCCTTGAGCGCGCGCGCTATCTCCCCGATGGTCGGCTGACCTAGCAAGGGGTGCTCGGGGAGCACATAGACCGAGGCATCCGGGAGGGCTGAACGTACCTGCTCACGCATGGCGGCTAGCTGCTCCGCCGCCATACCGTTGATGACGGTCGCCCAGACATCGCTGCCACGATCCAGCAAGGATTCCTGGGCCAGGCGCACGGCATCCAGAATCTCCTCGGGATCGCGCTTGAAGCCCTTCACCACGACGATCAGGAGACAGCCGAGATTGTTGGCCAGGTCGGCGTTGAAGTCGAACTCCAGGGAGGGCACCAGGCCGTCATAGTCGGTGCCAGCGCACACCACCAGGTCGCACCTTTCCTCCAGGGCCTTGAACTTGACCAGGATCTGCTTGAGCAGTTCGTCGTAATGCCCACTACCCAGCAAATGCTTGGCGTCTTCCGCGGTGCAACCGTAGAGCATCTCCGGCTCGAATGGCAGGTTGTAACGGGCACGCATGAGTTCGATGAGGGTATCCTCTTGCGCGGATCGCTGGACAATGGGGCGAAAGAAACCGATCTTGCGATTGAACGCCGAAAGCATCTCCATCAAGCCCAGGGCAACGACGGACTTGCCGGTGCCCCGGCCGGCCCCGGCTACATACAGACTGATTTGCATCGGAAATTTCTTGGAGTGCAACATTGGGTCCCAAGGGGCCCGCTCAGGAAAGAAGCGACCGGCTCGCACGCCATGGATTAGAGGATCACCTATAAAAATGACGATCCCCCGCCACCGAAGGGCGGTGCGGGATGGCGATGGTGGCCTGATTAGGCCTTAAAAATAGCCGGAAATGCTGCGGCGCACAAATTTGATTGCGATCCCTGAATCCCGGAGGCTGGATCAAGCGAGGAGGCCGGTGGGACAAACAGGCGCAATGGCGGGCACGGGGCCGGATTCCCGACCTTGGACCCCTACTCGGCGGAACCTTGGGCGCGCCATTGGGGATAGCGCTGATACCGGTAGGCGCCGCTGGTTATATAGCTGAGTACCTGGCTGAGGCGGTAGAAGCGGGCCAGGGAGTCCAGACGCAGGATCTCCTGGCCCTGCTCATCGAAAAAGATCAGGGTCGGGGCATGGAAGAGCCCCAGGGTGGCGGCCCAATCCCGAGCCCGGGTGCGTTCCCCGCTCGGGGTCACTACCGGGGTCTCGGCGCGCATGTCGAGTTGCACACTATCCAGGCCCTGAACCAAACCGCGCAGGGTGCCATCCCGCAACAACTGGCCATGCAACACATCGCAGCCATGACAGTCCCCTTGCTCGAAAAAGACTACCAGAGGCCGCTCCCCGGGGCGCTGACTCCTATCCAGATTGAAGGGCGGGGAGGCAAAAAAGTCCTCCTCATTGAGATCCTCGGCATCGAAGACGCGCCGGTCATCACCCCGCGCCAGGTAATCGCGAAAACTCTCCCTGGCGTTATGACCATCGGCGACATATTCGAGGGCTGCGCGAAATTGGTAGGGGGGATAATAGCCCCTAAACCGCAAGGCTTCCCGGCCATCGCGATCGTAGAAGAGGATGGAAGGGGTGAAGTTGGTCTCCTCCGCCAAGGCAAAATCCTGTTCGGACATGACGGCACCGTCCAAGAGGGTCACCTCCCGGGGTCCCCGGGCATCCAGGGCAACCAGGTCGAAGTGTTGGCGTGCATAAGTGGCGATGTCATCCAGACCGAAGTTGACCTGCAAGAGGCGGTGGCAATAGGCGCAACGCGCCTGACCAAAATAGACCATCAGCCCTTGCTTACCGGCCTGGACCGCCTCCTTCAGGTCCTCCCGCAGGTCGAGCAAGCTCCTCTTGAACCAATCGGGGTACTCCACTGCCTCCGCGCGGGGGGAGTCATCAAAGCTGAAATCATCCTCCGCGCCGCCCACCGTGCCCATACCCAGGACCAGAGCCGTGAAGAGCAGCCCTTGCCATATTCCGTGGCCTAGGATTTTCAGGATTCGCAATGGCCTTCCTCCAACTGGGGTCTGGAATTGAGGGTCTTCATGAGGGAGCATAGCGTCATTTACCCGGGGTGAAGGATTACGGAGAAAATGCCGGGCCAAGCGGGTATCCTTTGGCGCTACCACCCCAACCTGGAGACGAGAGACCGCCGATGATCGATTGGGACGCCATCGACAAGGTTTTCCTGGACATGGATGGGACCTTGCTGGATCTGCATTTCGACAACCGCTTCTGGCGGGAACATGTCCCAGCCCGTTATGCGGCGGCGCGGGATCTGCCCCTGGACCAGGCCAAGAACCAACTCCTCGCCCGCTACAAGGACCACGAGGGCACGCTCACATGGTACTGCATTGACCACTGGAGCCGCGAACTGGGGCTGGACATCGCCCTCCTCAAGGAAGAAATCGACCATCTCATCGCCGTCCATCCCCAGGTATTGGAATTCCTCGAGGCCCTGGCCGCGCGGGGTAAACGGCGGGTGCTCGTTACCAATGCCCATCAGAAGGCCATCGCCCTCAAGATGCGCAAAACCCGCTTGGTAGGCCATCTGGAACGGATCATCAGTGCCCACGACCTAGGCCTAGCCAAGGAGACCCCTGGCTTCTGGCCCCTCGTCCAGGCCATCGAACCCTTTGATCCGGAGCACACCCTGTTCGTCGATGACAGCCCCAAGGTGTTGCAGGCCGCCCGTGATTACGGTTTCCACCACCTGCTGGCCGTGCTGGCGCCGGATTCCATGGCCCCGCCTCACGCGGCCGGGGCTTATCCGGCCATTCATGGCTTTGGGGAACTGTTGCCCGGATTGCGGGGGTAATCCAAGGCGCGGGGAAATCAGGACTCCACTGCCGCTGGCGCCGGGGCCTCCGGGCCCGCACCCACAGCCCCCTCCGTCGCCGCGCGGTTAGGCCCACGCCGTCTCCGGGGCTGCTTGGGAGCCGCCGCCTCCCCCGACGAGGACTCGGTGGGGG
>JBATOB010000313.1:0-2715 GCA_049290655.1 Chromatiaceae bacterium
GTCCTGATCTGCGCCCTGATGCTCGCGGCCCTCTTCTTTCAGAGCGCGCCGCCCCCCCAAGGCGCGCAGCCGCTCCAGGGTGTGTCGCCAATCCAAGACGCCTCGCCCTACCCGGCACCAGGGGCCATGATGGAGCCAGGATCACCTTCCGTGTGGGCGTTGCCGGGAAACCCACCCGCTTCCGGGCGCCCGCTAATTTCTCGGGGTGGTACCCCGTAATTCTAGGCTGATTTATTGCCGGATTGGGTGTACAGTTATAGGCTAACTTAACTATAAAGATGCTTACATGTCACCCCGGCAACGAGGCCTTTCATGCTCTGTACAGTAGGACTGGGGATCGCGTTCATCACGAGCGCGCTGGTGATGGCCGCGCTTCACTTCCTGGCCCCGCGGATCGGGCTCATGGATCACCCGAACAAGCGCCGCAAGGCCCATCGCCACCCCGTTCCCCTGACCGGTGGCATCGCCATTTTTTCGGGCCTCGTCGCCGGCGCCCTGGGCTCCCTCACCCTGGAGACGGCGACTCTCCATGGCCTGCTCGGCGCCGCCGTGATCCTGCTGGTCGGGGGGCTTGACGACCGCTTCGAGGTCCCCACCCACTGGCGCCTCCTAGGCCAGGTCGCCGCCGCCCTGATCCTGGTCCTTGGCGCGGGTGTCGAGATTGATTCCCTCGGCGACCTTCTTGGCATGGGCCCCATCGAGACGGGACCGCTCGCGATTCTCTTCACCGTCGTGGCCATCGTCGGCATCATCAATGCCTTCAACATGATCGACGGCATCGACGGCATCGACGGCCTGACCGGCGGCCTGGCCTTCATCGTGCTGGGTATTTTGTCGATCCTCACCTGGGCGGCCGGCGGTGACCTGTCCTTCCTGCTGCTGGCCGTCATGGTCGCGATCATCCCCTTTCTGGCCTGTAACCTCGAGCTCTGGAGACGCGGGTGCAGCAAGGCCTTCCTGGGCGACGGCGGCAGCATGCTGCTCGGCTACATCGTCGTCTGGGCTCTCATCGAAGCCACCCAGACCCAAGGCGCCATCGCCCCGGTAACCGCCCTCTGGCTGGTCGGCATCCCCCTGCTGGACATCCTGGCCACTATGGTCCGGCGCCTGATCGCCGGCAAGTCACCCTTCTCCGCCGATCGCGGTCATTTGCATCACCTGCTATCACGGCTGTTCGGCAGCGCCAGGATCGCACTCGCTCTGATCTTGCTCGGCGCCCTCCTCCTCGCCGGCATTGGCCTCGCCGGCGAACACCTCGGACTTGCCGAGTCGGTAATGTTCGGCCTCGCCCTCCTGGTCTTCCTTGGCTACCTTTGGATGACACGCATCATCCGCTGCTCCTATCGCGCCCTCCGGCGCCAATGGCGCCATGCCCACAGCCAAATCTTCAAGGCCGCCCCTGCCGGCAAGACCCCCAACCTCCCCGGTCCCCGCCGCGCAACACCCCAGAAGGGGTACCCCTAACCGAGTCCCCCGACTCATGCGGCACCTCTGTCGGCATGGGGATGCCGACCTACGCGACTCCCAAAGGTCGCCTCTCATGCGTAGAATTGTCGTATGCGGCGCGGGACGTTAAACTCCCAGTCCTACCCTTTACCCCTCATCGAATGCCGAGAAGGTTGGGCGAAGCGACATCAGCGCGCCCTTTGCGATTTGGCGGCTCTTCCTGGGTGGAAGGGCGTCGGGCCAGGTAGCCTGCCCATGGATGCCGGTCAATTCGATCCGGTTGGCAAGCGCATCGATACCGGTCCATTTGGGCCTGGTGGGAAACCCATTTATACCCGTCGAGTTGGACAGGGTAGGGCGGTAGCGTGCCATGCGACGGACCCCCTGGAATGAGGGCCAGGGAATGAGGACCCGTGGCGCCAGGCCTGTCCTTCCGCGACAAACTTCTTCCCGCTTACCCCTACCCGTCACAATTCACCCCCTCACCCCCTCACCTGTCATCCAACCCCATGTGCGGAATCGCCGGCCTCTACGCCTACCGCCCGACCCCCTCGGTGGACCGGGATGAGCTGCGCCGCATCCGCGACCAGATGCAGGCCCGCGGTCCGGACGGTAAGGGCGAGTGGTATTCCGACGACGGCCACCTCGCCCTCGGCCATCGCCGCCTCTCGATCATCGACCTGTCCGAGCGCGGCGCCCAGCCCATGGTCAGTGCCGACGGCCGCCTGGTGGTTACCTACAACGGTGAGATCTACAACTACCGCGCCCTCCGGCGGGACCTGGAGGCCAGGGGCCGCGTCTTCCGCACCAACTCCGACACCGAGGTCCTGCTCCACCTCTACGCCGACAAGGGCGCAGCCATGGTCCACGATCTCCGCGGCATGTTCGCCTTCGCCCTCTGGGACGGTGCCCGGCGCACCCTGTTTCTCGCCCGCGATCCCTACGGCATCAAGCCCCTCTACTGGTCGGACGACGGACACACCCTGCGCCTCGCCTCCCAGGTCAAGGCGCTCCTGGCCGGCGGCGCCATTGCCCGCGACCCCGACCCCGCCGGGATCGTCGGCTTCTACCTCTTCGGCAGCGTCCCCGAGCCCTACACCAGCTACCGCGCCATCCGCGAGCTGCCCGCCGGCAGCTATCTCCTCGCCGGCGAGCAGGGGGTGGCGGCGCCGGTGTGCTACTTCTCGGTGGCCGCCACCTTTGTCGCGGCCAGCAGGGACGCCACGGCTCGCGACCCCCTGGCCCTGGCGTCCGGCGTCCGCCAGGCCC
>JBATOB010000314.1:0-2143 GCA_049290655.1 Chromatiaceae bacterium
CGCCTGCCCACCGCGCCCATCAGAGCGGACAGTTTAGGTGCTACTAAACCGGACAGTTCTATTTGTTGCCAACAGCACCCAAGGCTGGGACTCGTCTGGACTTGGCGAGGAAGATAATATATCTTCCCAAGCTATCCGAGAGTACCCCAAGTATCCAGATCGGATTCTGGTCCTAGCCGGCGCCGCGAACAGGCTATGCAGATCCAGGCTGGAACGGTTCACAAGCTCTGGCCCGGCTCGCGCGGACAGGGCGAAACGCCTGGACCGGCAACCACGCGGTTGCCGCCATGCCATCCCAAAAGGGTAACAAGGTCAGCGACCTTCCTACTCTGATTCCATCAACTCCCATACCCAATCATGAGGAGGTGTTACTGTGTCCATAGAAACATGGGGGCAGATTCGGGCAAACCCGAAATTTCAGAAGTTCGTTCAAAAACGTAACCGCTACTCGATCGTCATGTCCATCCTGATCATTATCGCGTACTTCGGTTTCATCCTCCTGGTCGCCTTTGACAAGCCTTTCCTGGCCCAAAAACTCGTTCCTGGCAGCGTCACCTCCCTGGGGATACCCATTGGCGTGGGCGTGATCCTCTTCACCATCATCCTGACCTGGATTTATGTCCGCAGGGCCAACACGGAGTTCGACTCCGAGGCCGCGGCCATCCTGGAGGAATCCACGAAATGAATCCCACCATCACAAGTTTGATCGCGATCGCCGCCATCATCCTGATCGGCGTCTTCGGCACGGCCTTCGGCGCGGGGCCCGACCTTGGACAGACCACGCAACAGGCCACCAATTGGGTGGCTATTTCCATGTTCGCCGGCTTTGTCCTTATCACCCTGGGCATCACCAAGTGGGCCGCCGCCCGCACCCGTTCCGTCGCCGACTTCTATACCGCGGGGGGTGGCATCACCGGGTTTCAGAATGGGCTGGCCATCGCGGGCGACTACATGTCCGCCGCCTCTTTCCTGGGTATCTCCGGTCTGGTGTTTGCCAACGGCTTTGACGGCTTGATCTTCTCCATCGGTTGGCTGGTGGGCTGGCCCGTCATCACCTTCCTGATGGCGGAGCGCCTGCGTAACCTGGGCAAGTTCACCTTCGCGGATGTGGCTTCCTACCGTTTTTCCCAGACCCCGCTGCGCAGTTTTGCCGCTACCGGTACCCTGGTGGTGGTGGCCTTCTACATGATTGCCCAGATGGTCGGCGCCGGTCAGCTCATCAAGGTGCTCTTTGGCCTTGAGTACATCTACGCGGTCATCCTGGTGGGCGTCATCATGATGATGTACGTCCTCTTTGGCGGCATGACCGCCACCACCTGGGTCCAGATCATCAAGGCTTGTCTCCTACTCGGTGGCGCCACCTTCATGGCGATCATGGTCCTGATCCAGTTTGGCTTTAACCCCGAGGCCTTGTTCGCCAAGGCGGTCGAGGTCAAGACCGGGATGGCTATCTCTACCGGCAAGACCGCCGCGGAGGCCGCCACGGCCGGTGCCTCGATCATGGGTCCCGGTGGTCTGATCAACGACCCCATCTCCGCCATCTCCGTCGGCATGGCCCTCATGTTCGGCACCGCGGGTCTCCCGCACATCCTGATGCGCTTCTTCACCGTCCCCACCGCCAAGGAGGCCCGCAAGTCCGTGGCCTGGGCGACGACCTGGATTGGCTACTTCTATATCCTGACCTTCATCATCGGCTTCGGCGCCATCGTCAACCTGATCCCCAACCCGACACAGTACTTCGTTGCTGGCGATCTGGCCAAGGGCCTGAATGGCGGCGGCAACATGGCGGCGGTCCATCTCGCCAACGCCGTGGGCGGCAATGTCTTCCTGGGCTTTATCTCCGCCGTGGCCTTCGCCACCATCCTGGCCGTGGTGGCCGGTCTGACGCTGTCCGGCGCCTCCGCCGTCTCCCATGACCTCTATGCCTCGGTCTGGCGCCATGGCAACGTGGACTCCGATACCGAGCTGCGGGTCTCCAAGATCACCACCGTGATCCTGGGTATCGTCGCCGTCTTGCTAGGCATCCTGTTCGAGAAGCAGAACGTGGCCTTCATGGTCATGCTGGCCTTCACCGTCGCCGCCTCGGCCAACTTCCCGGTCCTCTTTATGTCGGTACTCTGGAAGAACTGCACCACGCGCGGGG
>JBATOB010000315.1:0-17715 GCA_049290655.1 Chromatiaceae bacterium
GCCCTATGTGGTCTGCACCGGCGGCGAGCCCCTGCTGCAACTGGACGCCCCCCTGATCGCCGCCCTCCAGGCCCGCGGCTTTGCGGTCGCCGTCGAGACCAACGGCACCCGCTCGGCGCCACCGGGGCTGGACTGGGTCTGCGTCAGCCCCAAGGCCGATGCCGAGCTGGTCCTGCGGTCCGGCGACGAACTGAAGCTGGTCTATCCCCAAGCCGCGGCACCCCCGGCACGCTTCGCCGGGCTCGATTTCCGCTACTTCTTCCTCCAGCCCCTGGACGGGCCGGACCGGGCCGCCCATACCCAGCAAGCCCTGGCTTACTGCCTGACCCATCCCCGCTGGCGGCTGAGCCTGCAGATGCATAAGGTGTTGGGCATTCCCTGAGGTAACAGCAGGCACAGTCCCTTCGTTACCCGGCCGGCAACAGGATATCCTTACCTGCCTTACCGGTTACCGACAGTAAGCCATACTCCAGCCCTTTTCACGTCATAGGCATGACAGTCGAGGTCGGGTGCCGCCAGGTGTGCTTGTAGAGGCCCTCGTACTCGACGGCCGGGCGGGTGAGGGTTGCGAGGCCGAGTGCACGATTGAAGGCCACCCACGGCATCTCGCGCCGGTTGAAGCGGAAGACGAACTCGTTGAGGTAGGCCTGAAGGTGCTGCGGCTGCACGGCACCCTTGTGGGTGCCCATCAGCCAGCGCTTCAGGTTCGTAGTGACCCGGCCGAGCGTGGGCAGCGGATCGTCGCTGGTTCGCGCGACGGTGATGCGCCGGGGGTAGAGGGTCTCTGACTTCTTGTAGCCTCGATGGCCGTCGGTCCCGATGTTTGACCCCTCCACGACGTTCTCGTTGATGAACTTGTCGAGCGTGACGCCTTTGGCGTCCGGGATGACCTGGATCCTGATCCTGCCCGCCTTGGTATGAAACGCCTGCTGCCCCTTACGTTCTTTGCGCTTCTTGGCCACGCCGCGCTCGTCGTCCTGCTCCTCGGCGTCCCCCTGCCACTGGTGGACCTCGACAGCGACGACGACGAGCGATTTCGTCTCAGCGCCACGCCCGCGGTGCTCGGTACCCTCCTCCTCTCCCCCGACGTAGACCTCATCGACCTCCACCCAGTGGTCGGCGTGGTAGTCCTTCGAGCAGAAGGACGACAACCGCTCGCGCCCCGGGGCGGACATCGCTGCGCGTAGCTTGTGCAACAACGTCCAGGCCGTCTCCAAGCGGCTGATGCCGAGTTGGCGCTGCAACCGGACTGCTGCGATGCCCGGCTTGCGCGTGGCCAGCAGCCACGCGGCGTACAACCAGAGGTGCAGGAGCAACTTCGTTCGGTGCATGGCCGTGCCAGCCGTTACGCTGAGCTTGTGGCCCCTATCGCAGATCATCATCCCGGGTTTCTCAGCCACGGACCACGCCTTCGTGCTGCCGCACTTGGGGCACACGTAGCCATCGGGGTGACGCAGCTCAAAGAGGTACTCGGCGCAGCGTTCGTCGGTCGCGAAACGGTGCGCGAACTCCATGAGGTTCTTCGGGGGCGTCGGATAGCGATCCGTCATTGCCTCTCCTCCTCTGGGAGCGGAGGCTATACCGTCTCGCCGCTGTAGACAACCGGTAAGGCAGGTTTGCATATCCGCGTGGGCCATCGGGATGTCTTGCTATCGCCGTTTCGCGGTAGCCAGAGGGAGGCGAATTTCCGATAGTGGTGAGCCTGCTCGCGAGGCTTAATCGCGGAAATCAGGGGTCTCGCCCTGTTCCCCGGGCGGGCCGACTTCCCAGATCCGCACCGGGTCCAGTTCCCGCCAGCGATTGACGATCTGGCAGAACAACTTGGCGGTCTGCTCCACGTCATAGATGGCGGCGTGGGCCTCGCTGTTGTTCCAGCCGAGGCCGGCGACCTGAGCGGCGCGGGCCAGCACGGTCTGGCCAAAGACCAGCCCCGCCAGGGAGACGGTGTCGAAGACGCTGAAGGAATGAAAGGGGCTGTTTTTGAAGCTGTTGCGCTCCACCGCCGCCTTGATGAAGCCGAGGTCGAAGGCGGCGTTGTGGCCGACCAGGATGGCGCGGTTGCAGCCGCTGCTTTTGACCGCCTTGCGAATGGGCAGGAGGATGCGGTTCAGGGCCTCCTTCTCTGGCACGGCGTCGCGGAAGGGGTGATGGGGATCTATGCCGGTGAAGGCGAGGGCGCGGGGGTCGATCTCCGAGCCGAGAAAGGGCAGGACGTGGCAGGAGAGGGTGGCCCCGGGGAAGACGTGCCCACGCTCGTCCATGCGGATGACGCTAGCGGCGATCTCCAGCAGGGCATGGCGCTGGGGGTCGAAGCCGGCGGTCTCTACGTCCACCACCACCGGCAGGAAGCCACGAAAGCGCCGGGCAATGGTGTGAATCTGTTCTGGTTCGTTCATGGGCACAGAATAAGAGTAGCGCCCTTAATTGCAAAGGCCTTTGCGACCAGCCTTGGCCGCCGGCTTAGGGCGGGGCCTGGGGCCTCGCCTGGCCGGCTGCTATAGTGCCTGCTTGGAGACGGTGGTCGGAGACGAGTGGCGCGATGACAAACCAGTTGAACCCGGTTCCTAAGCCGCCGGCCCCGTTGGCCTGGTTGGGCCTGTGGTTGCTGCTGTTCGCCGCCACCGTCGCTGGCGATGAGCGCGCGCTCCTGTTTGAAATCAGCAAGCCGGCGGCGCCCCCCTGCTATCTCTTCGGCACCCTCCATAGCGAGGACCCGCGGGTGCTGGCCCTGTCGCCCGCGACTCGGGATGCCTTCGAGCGGAGCCCTGTTTTTATCCTGGAGATGATTCCGGATGCCCAGGCGCTCGCCCGCTCCCTGAAGATTATGGTCTACGAGGATGGCCGCGATCTGGCGCGGGTGGCTGGGGCGCCGCTCTACGGGCGCCTGGTCGCGGCCCTGGCGGAGTTGGGCCTGCCCGAGGCGGCGATCCGGGGCTTCAAGCCCTGGGCGGCCGCCACCCTCCTGGGCCTGCCCCCGGTCGATAAGGGGGAATTCCTCGATATCCACCTCTACCGGACGGCCCTGGCCGCGGGTAAGCAGGTGATCGGTCTGGAGACCATCGAGGAGCAAGTGGCGATCTTCGATAGCCTGGGCGAGGACGATCAAATTCTCCTTCTGAAGGAGACCCTGGATACCCGGGATCAGCTTCCCCTGGTCTTTGAGCGCCTCCTCGCGGCCTATCTCGATCGGGATCTCACCGCCTTGGCCCTGCTCGGCGACCTTTATCTCGGCCAGGGCGACCCCGGGCTCGCGGAAAATTTCCGGCGTGTGGCCCTGGATGATCGCAACCTGCGCATGGCGGCGCGTCTGGATGCCTATCTGCGCGCGGGTGGTTGTTTCATTGCCGTCGGCGCCCTGCACCTGCCGGGAGAAGGTGGGCTTCTGGCGCGTCTTGGGCGGGCCGGCTTGCGGGTGCGGGTAGTGGATTGATGGGCACCAATCGCGCCCAACCATCCGCTAGGATTTCCAAATAAGGATGCCGTGGGCCCCTGGTTGCTCGGTTGATCATTCTTCGTTGGGCTAATACCCTATAACCAAGCCTTACTCGGCAATATTTCTGGCTGATAGCTTGTTGGGGGAAGATGCGCGTACTCATCGTCGAAGATGACCCTCTGCTGGGGGCGGGACTGGTGACCGGACTCGGTCAAGATGGCTTTGCGGCGGACTGGCTGACCTCCGCCGAGCCTGCCCTGCATGCCCTGCGTCTCGAGCACTTTGACCTGCTGGTCCTCGACCTGGGGTTGCCAGGGCAGGATGGTCTCTCGCTGTTGCGGGAGTTACGGCGGGAGGGTTCGACCTTGCCGGTGTTGATACTCACCGCCCGGGATTCCGTTGCGGAGAAGGTCGCTGGACTCAATGCGGGTGCCGATGACTATCTGGTCAAGCCCTGCGACCTGGACGAATTAAGTGCCCGGCTGCGCGCCCTCGCCAGGCGCGGTTGGGGTCGTCCCGCGCCACTGTGCAGCGCGGGAGACCTGACCCTGGACGCAACCGCGCGGGTGGTGACCTTGGCTGGCCAAACCCTGACCTTGTCGCCCCGGGAGTTCGACCTGCTCGAGGTCCTGATCGCTCACCCCGACCGGGTGGTGCTCCGGACGCACCTGGAGGCCAGCACCCAGGGCTGGCAGGGGGAGGTAGAGAGTAATTCACTGGAGGTTCACATCCATAATCTGCGGCGCAAGCTTGGTAAGGAACGGGTCCTGACGGTACGGGGCTTTGGTTACCAATTGGTCTCGGAGCCGGCGTCATGAATTCCATCCGGCGGCGACTGATGCTGTCCTTGTTTAGCCTTTGGACCTTGGTCTGGGCCGCGGTCGCCATGGTTGCCTTTGAACGCTCCGGCCATGAGGTGGATGAACTCCTGGATGCCCAGATGGCCCAAACCGCACATGTCTTGCGTAATCTCAGTTCGGCTGATCCTTCCTCCAGGATGACCATGGCCCCCCAGACGCTGTCGGCGGTGGGCCACCCGTACGAGTCAAGATTGAGCTTTCAGCGCTGGCAGGGGGATCAACTGGTAGGAAGTTTTGGCGCGGCGCCAGCCGCGCCACTGGTACGGAATGTGGGGTTTTCCGACCAAAAGCTGGCGGGGACCTCCTGGCGGGTTTTCGGGTTGCCAGGCACCCAGCAGGATGAGCTCCTGTTGGTGGCCCAGGATTCTTCGATTCGCAAGGAGTTGGTGCATTTTCTGACAATCAACACCCTCCAGCCTGTCCTCTGGTCCCTACCGCTGAGTATGCTACTGATCTGGCTGGCGGTGAGTGACGGTCTCGGCCCCCTGTATCGCCTGGCCAGAAGCATTGGCCGCCGCTCCGCGGATCGTTTGGAGCCGATCGACGGGGAGGGCGTCCCGGTGGAGATCCGCCCGCTGACCGAGGCCCTCAATGGCCTCATGGAGCGGCTCGACGAGGCGCTGGCCATGGAGCGGCGCTTTGCCGCCGATGCCTCCCATGAATTGCGCACCCCCTTTGCGATCATCCGCACGCACGCCCAAATCGCCCAGCGCAGCGCCGATCCCGCCGAACGTCGCCAAGCCCTCGATAACCTGATCCTGGGGGTGGACCGGGCGACCCGCCTGATCGCCCAACTCCTGATTCTGGCCCGGCTCCAGGGTGAATCCCGGCAGGTGGAGGAGGATGTCTCATCCCTCGCGGGGGCCGTGAGCCGGGCCGTGGCCCACCAGCAGGTCGCCGCGCAGAGCCGGTCGATCAGCCTGACCGCCCTGGTACCCGAGGGTCTATACAGCGTGGTCGCGGTGCCTGGGGAGGTGCTGGGCACCCTGGTCGGCAATCTCGTGGAGAACGGGGTCAAGTACACGCCACCGAGGGGCAGGGTCGAGGTGGCATTAGTGCCGGAGCGGGGAGGGCTCCTGCTGCGGGTGACCGACTCCGGCCCTGGCATCCCCCCCGCCAACCGGGAGCGGGTCTTCGACCGCTTCTATCGCCAGCCCGGCCAATCCCAGGCCGGGGCGGGTCTGGGGCTCGCCATTGTCCGGCGCATCTGCACTCTGTACGGTCTGGGAATCGAGTTACGGGAAGGGGCGGAGGGGGTGGGCCTGGTGGTTGAGGTGTGCTTGCCCTTGTCTCCTGACTCCCAGTCCCTGCCCTCACGAATAGGGGTGGCGAAATGAGCTTAAGGTTTTCTTAAGCCTCTCGGTTGTAATGTGATCATGCGTATGGCGGTAACCGCCGGTGCGGATAACGATTCACAGTCCACCCCAGAGGAGAGGCAGATGACCACCCCCCAATCACGGCGCCACGAGCGCCACTTTCTTAGCCCCGATCAGGAATCGCCACAGCGACGACCTAAAGGGCGTCGCTTGGGTTTGGGACTGCTCATGGCCGGCTTGGCTCGAAGCACGTCCATCCCCTTGAGGGTGGCACTGACCTTTGGGCTGGCGCTGGCGTGGCCAGCCTTAGGCTCGGCGGCAACCTGTACCGTCTCGCCTGCCAACCCGACCATCAATATGGGCCAGAGCGTCTCCTGGACCAGTAGCCGCAGCGGCTTCCCCTCGGGGACCTACGTTTACGCCTGGACCTTCCCGGGTGGCAACCCGGCCACCAGCACCAGTTCGAGCCGTAGCGTCAGCTACGCCAATGCCGGGACCTCCACCACCAGCCTGAAAGTCACCCGCGGGGGTACCAGCGCGACCTGCACCTCTACCGTTACGGTCCGGGACACCCAGGCCCCAACGGTTCCCGGCAATTTTACCGCCACGGCGGCCGGTGCCACCCAGATCAATCTGGCCTGGTCTGCCTCTACGGATAACGTCGGCGTGACCGGCTATCGTCTGGAGCGCTGCACCGGGTCCTCGTGCACGAGCTTCTCCCAGATCGCCACCCCGACCACCACCAGCTACAGCGACACCGGCCGGACCGCCAACACCACCTACCGCTACCGCGTGCGGGCCGTAGACGCGGCGGGCAATCGTAGTGCCTACTCCAGCATCCGCAACGCCACGACATCGGCTACCGCGCTGCCGACGTTGTCGCTGGCTAACGTGTCGCAGGCCGAAGGCAACTCGGGCACCAGCGTGATGACCTTCACGGCGACCCTGTCCGCGGCCGCTCCGACGGGTGGCGTGACCTTCAGCTTCGCCACCGCCAACGGCACCGCCACCGCCGGCAGCGACTATGTCGCCGCCAGCGGCAGCCGCACCATCGCCGCCGGTGCCACCACGGCGACCGTCCCGGTCACCATCAATGGCGACACCGCGGTGGAGGCCGACGAGACCTTAACGGTCGGCATCACCGGCGCGACCAACACCAGCAATACCACCGCCTCGGCCACCGGCACCATCACCAATGACGACGGCGCCGCGGCCTGCAACCCGACCAACCTGACGACATCCATCAACTCCACCAGCCAGTCGGGGTGCCCGGGCGACCCGGTCCCACAGCAGGCCAAGGTGGCCAACACGACTTACAGCGTGCTGGCGATCAACGACCTCGGTATGCACTGCGGCGACCTGGACACCCGCATCTCCAGCATCCTGCCGCCGTTCCAGGTGCTGCTGGCCCAGGTCATCCAGAAGGGCACCACGCCGGTCCTCAACCCGACCGGGGTGAGCCTGGCCTATTCGGCCGCGGCCAACCCGAATGACCCGATCCTCAGTCAGACCGCGTTCGATGGCGTGAAGTCCGACGGCAGCACCTACAAGACCAACTTCTGGGATGGGGTTGCCAATGGGACCTACGACCCGTTCTATCCCGGCGGTTTGGGGCTCACCCCGCTGGACATCGGCGGCTTCCCGGTCACTGCCGACAAGGGACTGCCGGTGCCGAACGTCGAGGACCTCTACATCGGTGCAGATGGCGCCGTCAACAGCGGGGACGAGCAGCTCACCGCGGTGCAACACGCCATGCCCGGCCTGACCAACCGGTATGTGGTCAACACCCCGCAGGCGGTGCAGGAGCACTACCTCGACAAGCCGTTCTTCGTGAACTTCCCGTTCGGCTATGTCGCCGCCGATGTGAACTGGTTCGAGGGTGCTGGCGTCCCGTTTGTGTCCTATGACGACCTCGGCCGCGAGAATGCCTACCCACTGGTGCGGGTGCAGGCCAAGAACACGGCCGGCACGGTGCTGTCCACGGTTGACACGGTGCTGCCCATCTCCGGCGAGGCGAGCTGCACCAATTGCCATAGCACCAACACCGACTACGCGAGCGTGCACGGTGTGGCCAACCGCACCGACATCCCGACCAATCTGCTCAGCACGGCCGGCTTGCCGGTGGCCACCAGCCTGGACGACCCGGATAACACCATGCCGGCGATGGTCAGCCTGGAATATGCGGCCGACATCAACGTGCTGCGCCTGCACGACCTCCAGCACGGGGCGAGGTACGTGAGCACGGCCTGCGACAATGTTCCGGCAAACGAAAACTGTCTCACCACGGCGCCGGCCCCCTGCACCATCGATGCAGCGAATCCGAACGGCGCCGACGCCAACTGCCTGACCTACAAGGCCCTGCAACTGAACCAGCCCGCGGTCTGCCAGACATGCCACTACACCCCGGCCCTGGACCTGGCGCAAGTCGGTCCGAAGGCCGGTGCCGTGGGTACAGAGGCCAACGGGCGCAACCAATTGGCGCACCAGAGCAACTCCCGGGTGATGCACAACAACCATGGTGCCATCACGGCCCTGGACAGGAATGGCATTGCGATGTTCCCCGCCATCCCCGCACCGATCCAGGATGCTACGGGAGTCACCAACCAGACCGCACGCTCGACGGCGCTTGACAACAGTTGCTACCAGTGCCATCCGGGTAGCACCGTGAAGTGTGAGCGTGGTGCGATGTTCAACGGCGACATGCTCTGCAGCGACTGCCACGGCACCATGCTGCAGATCGGAAACGACTTCTCCAAGAACGTCTCGCCGACCGCCCCGGGGGCCTTCATCCTGGCGAAGGACTTCTATACCAACGCCGACACGCCGCGCGTACCCTGGGCCAACGAGCCGGGATGCGGTTCCTGCCATACGGGTGACGCGGCCACACGCCTGACGACTGGTACCGGCCTCATCGTCAACACGGTGGACAGCACCGGCAACACCGACGGCATCCGCCTGCGTCAGGCCTTCCGCACGGGCGACGCCAAGGCCACGCCGATCATTCCGAGCAACAAGCGCTTCGCCGAGCCCGTGGTGCCCGCCAGCTTCGGTAGCTTCACGAATCCGGGAGCGGGCAATCCGCAGCTCTACCGGGTCAGTACCGGCCACGGTGGGGTGATGTGTGAGGGTTGCCACGGTGCGACCCATGCGGAGTGGCCGAATGCCAATCCGAACGGGAACGACAACGTGACGGCGAACCAGCTCCAGGGACACACCGGCGTGATCGGCGAGTGCACCACTTGCCATGGCACCACGAGCCAGGGCAACACGCTGAACGGGCCGCACGGCATGCACCCGGTGGGCAGCAACACCAGCTTTGCGAATGGTGGCCATGAGAACGCCGTCAGCGGCAACAACTGCGTGGTTTGCCACGGCGCCAACGCCACCGAGAGCGGAAGGAGGCAGAACACGGGGACCGTGCTGTCGCGCGCGTTTGCCGCCCGTACGCTGGAGGGTACCGCGGTGGCCAAGGGTGAGGTGGTGGGTTGTAACACCTGCCACGACTAGCCGCCTGAGCGAGCCAGGCCGGCGGCAGGGATGCCGCCTCGGAGTCCAGGCCCCGCCGGGCAATCCGGTGGGGCCTTTTTCACCCAAAGCACAGGAGCATCACATGCGTTCCAATCCTGTTTTGTTCGTGGCCTTGGTCGGGTCCTTCTGGGCCTTGTCCGCACGCGCCGAGGATACCCCGATCGACATCGCGACGGATATCAAGGGTCAGTACTTCCTTGTCGAGAAGGCCGGCACGGCGGCCAACCCCACGTTGGTCGTCAAGCGCGCCAAACCCGGTTACAGCTACTACGTAAAGCGCGAGTTCGACTGCGCCGCCCACACCGTGCGCATCCTGGGCGAGGGGGAGAGTCTGGAAGAAATGGCCGCGGCGCCATCCGGCGTCGAGGCGGGGCCCATCCGGGTGGGGAGCATTTCCGACCAGCTCTCGCGCCTGGCGTGCCCCAACCGATAGCGAATACCCCCTGGTCGGGCCTGGGGCCATGGCCGGGGGCCCGGGTGGGGCCCTTTTTTGGGTTTGATTTGAACTTGATATCGGCCTCCGATACGGAAATGTCCCCGCGGCTGACCTTAAGCCGGGTCCGGTGAGGCCCCAGGGGCGGGGGCATGCTGGGGGCGCAGCAGAAGACCACGGCGTGGCGCCGCTCCCAAGTGGAGGTTTCGGCTATCGCCGCGGGACTGCCAATGCGGACAAAACCCGGCGCCCACTCTGTCATCGTCCACTGTCATATTTGTCGGTACTTGATCGGAGCGGCCGGTGAGGTCGTCCCGGGGTGACCATCGGTCGTCGATGGTTCCATGGGGGATAAGGACCCGCGCGTCGACGTTGGTACACATATTGCCAGCACTCGGGCGTGCAACTGCACGCGATCGACAGCGTCCGTGCAGGCTGCCCGTTTCGAAACCGCACTCGACTCGCCATTTTTGAGGGATAACCATGCGACATCAGCGAACAACCTGGCGCTACTCGGCGGCCATTCTCCTCGCCCTCGTCGGGCTCGCACTGGGCTCCTGTAGTAAATCCAAGGGGACGTCCCAGACGGCGGATCCCCAGGCCCCGGCCCCGGCCCCGACGGTTCCCAACGACTTTACCGCCACGGCGGCCGGTGCCACCCAGATCAACCTGGCCTGGTCTGCCTCGACGGATAACGTCGGCGTGACCGGCTATCGCCTGGAGCGCTGCACAGGTACGTCCTGCAGCAACTTTGCCCAGATCGCGACCCCGACCGCCACGCGCTACAGCGACACCGGTCGCAGGGTCAACACGACCTACCAATACCGAGTGCGGGCGACAAACGCGGCCGGGGCTGTCAGCAGCTATTCCCGTATCGCCAGCGCCACCACCGGAACGACCGAAAACACGCCGCCCACGGTCTTCCTGAGCAGCGCCGCCCCCGGGCCCTTCACCCCGCCCACCAGCGTGGTCATCACCGCGAGCGCCTCGGACGATGTCGGCGTGTCCAAGGTAGAGTTCTACGACGGGGCGACGCTCAAGGGGACCGACTTGAGTGCCCCTTACAGCTACGGTTGGTCCATCACCACCGCCGATGCCGGCAGCCACACCTGGACCGCCAAGGCCTATGACGCGGCCAACAATGTTGGCACCTCCGCCGGCCTGACCCTGGTCGTTGACGGCAGTGGCGCTGGTCCGAACGTCTCCATCAACTCCACCAGCCAGAGCGCGCTTGATGCGGGCGTGGACCCCTACACCGTCGGTCCCGTGACCGAGGGTCCCAAGCCGAAGAATGCCAACTCCTTGAACCCGACCGCCGGCACCGGCACCACTGGCTACCAGGTCGTCGCCATCAATGATCTGGGGATGCACTGCGGCGACTTCGACACCCGCGTCTCCAGCATCCTGCCGCCCTTCCAGGTCTTGCTCGCCCAGGTCATCCAGAAGGGGGCCAAGCCCGTGCTCCTTGGCAAAACCCAGGCCAGTGTGAGTTACACCGCCGCCTCGAATGCCAATGACCCGATCCTGAGCATGCCGCTCGATCCCGCGACTGGCTACCCCTTTACCGGTCTGGCCGGCGGCGACAATGTCTACAAGACCAACTTCTGGTCCGCTGCGTCCGCGTATCAGCCGTTCTACCCGCCGGTGGTGGCCCTGTCGGTGGCGCCGGACGAGGGCCTGCCGGTGCCCAACGTCGAGGATCTCTATATCGGCCCCGACGGGGTGGTCAAGAGTGGGGATGAGTTCCTGTCCGCCGTGCAGCACGCCATGCCTGGTATCGCCAACCCCTACGTGGCCAATGCCGGCCAGACCGCCGAGGAGTACTACGTCAACAAGCCGTTCTTCGTCGATTTCCCGTTCGGCTATGTGGCGAACGGCGTGAAGTGGTTCGAGGGCGCCGGCGTTCCGTTCGCCGCCTTCGACGACTTCGGACGTGAGAACCCCTACCCGCTGGTGCGGGTCCAGGCCAAGAACAGCACCGGCACCGTGCTGGCCACTGTGGACACAGTCCTGCCGATCTCCGGCGAGGCCAGTTGCAAGAACTGCCATGGTGCCCCAGTGGACGTCCCCGACGCCCTGCACCCGGGCGTCGCCAACCAGAAGCTGATCGCCGCTGGGCTGCCGGTGGCCGACAGCACCGACGACCCCCTGGTCGGCACCAGCGTGCCGCCCTCGGTGAGCGCCGAGTATTCCACGGACATCAACGTCCTGCGCCTGCACGACGTCCTCCACGGCGCTGCCTACCGCGACACCAACGGTACCCTCGCCGCCTGCTCGGGCATGAACGCCTTCAACCCCAACGGCAACGCCAACTGCCTGTCCAATCGGGCCCTGGATCAGGGCAAGCCCGTGGTCTGTCAGGTCTGCCACTACACCCCGGCCCTGGATCTGGCCCAGGTCGGCCCCATGGGAGGCGACGCCGCCCACCCGGATGCCGACGCGAATGGTCGCGTCCAGCGCGTGAATAAGAGCAACTCGCGTGTGCTGCACATGGCCCATGCCGCCCATACGACGCTGTTCCCGGCCATGCCCGCCCCGAGCGCCGACACCACCGCCACCGGGCTGCCCGGCAACCAGGCCGCCCGCGAGGCCGTGCTTGAGCAGACCTGCTACCAGTGCCACCCCGGCACCAACACCAAGTGCATGCGCGGGGCCATGGCCGACGGCGGCATGGTCTGTCAGGACTGCCACGGCGAGCTGGCTCAGGTCGGCAATGACTTCACTCGCAACGTCACCGCCGCCCAGCCCTTCCCGGCCGGGGCCGACCTGACCAAGCGCGTGCCCTGGGCCAACGAGCCCGGGTGCGGGTCCTGCCACACGGGGGATGCCACCAGCAACATGGCCACCGCCGCCGGTACCACGGTCAATGGCTATGACACCAACGGCAACGCCGACGGTATCCGGCTGATCCGTGCTTATCTCAGCACCGACGCCAGCGCCAGGCCCATAGTCCCGGCCAACAAGCGCTTTGCCGAGAACACCATCGCGGCGAGCTTCAACGGCTTCGCCAACCCCGGGGCCGGCAACCAGAAGCTCTACCGCGTCAGCACCGGTCACGGTGGGGTCATGTGCGAGGGCTGCCATGGGGCGACCCATGCGGAGTGGGACGCCGACAGTTCGCCGTTGCAGAACGACAACGTCACCGGCAACCAGCTTCAGGGTCACTCCGGGACTGTCTCCGAGTGCAGCACCTGTCACACCACCAGCACCATGTCGAGCAGCACTCAGTTGGGGCCGCACGGGATGCACCTGGTCAATGACAGCCGCTTCTTCGACGGTGGTGCCCACAAGAACCTGGCCGAGACGGAGAACGGCAAGCCGGGCGGCGGGACTTGCGGTGCTTGCCACGGGGCCGACCACAAGGGCACCGTACTGTCTCGTACCCCGGTGACCCGCACCTTTAACGTCGAGGGGTCCAACCGTACCGTGCAGGCCGGCGACCCGGTGGCCTGCGACCTTTGCCACAGCTTGGACGAGAGCTTCGAGCGGTAATGAGGTACCCTTTCCAGGGAGGCGCGACGGGTCTGACAGACGCCGTGCGCTTGGGCCCCACCCGGGAGACCGGGTGGGGGCCTGTTTTTTGCTGTGTGCATTAGCGGATGAACGATCCATGGCGATCACTTGCCTAGCCCAGCGTCCACAGGCAGCGTGCTTTTTGGGTCCTGATTAGTAAGGAGTCCCAATTTGGCGCAGCCAGGCCTCCGTGCTCGGGCCGATGGCGAGCGGGGCTACCAGCAGGCGCTGGGGCAGCCTGTCGAGCTCGAAGCGACGGTTGAAGCGAGAGGCGATGCCGCCGAGGTAGCGCTCGGCGTACTTCCCGAAATCGCAGGCATGGTAGGCGCCGCTGAGGCTGGTCTTGACGTTGCTCAGAACCCCCTTGCCCCAGACAAATTCGGGAAGGTCCTTGGGTTTGCGGCGGCCGACGACGATGGGCCGATGCTCGCGGCCGGCCTGACGCCCGCAAGGCAGGCGAGCCCGTCGGAGACGACCTGGTTGCCGCGGCTCAGGTGGGAGCTGGCCCAGGAGGCAATGGCCTTGAGGGTGAATCCCGGCAGCGGGGTCAACTTGGTACGCAACGGGTGGCCGGCGGGATCCAGCGATACCGCCGCCACGAACGGCACCTTGTTTTCGGAGCCTCGTTCGGCCTTGCCGCCGATGAGTTCGCCGCCAAGGTAGGCATCGTCCACCTGGCTCTGTCCGCCAAGGACGTACCCAGCCTCCCGTTTAACCATCGCCTGCATAAACTTGTGGTGGATCCACCAAGCGGTGGGGTAGCTGACTCCCAGGTGGCGCTTCAGGGCCAGGGCCGACAGCCCGGTCTTGGCCTGGCTGATCAGGTACAGGGCCAGGAACCACACCGTCAGGTCTTGCTAATCAGGTCTTGGGTTGATCCCCTCGGCCAACCATCGGTCATCTCTGGAGTACCCTGACATGCTCAAGCCACAACCCGTCCTCATCCTCGGTCCAATTCTTGGTCTGGTCCTCGCCGCCAGCCTGACGCTGGCGTCGCCCTCGCGCGCCGGCGAGCTGCGCGCCCTGGAACCTAGGGCGGCCCCGACCCTGGAACTGCCGGGTCTGGGCGGGGTCACCCATCGCCTCGCCGACTGGCGCGGTCAGGTGGTTCTGCTCAACTTCTGGGCCAGTTGGTGCCAACCCTGTGTGGAAGAGATGCCAGGGATCCGGCGCTTGGCGGGGCAGATGCGGGATCGCGGCCTCATCGTCATCGGTGTCAACGTGGCCGAAACCAAGAAGCGTGCGACTCGTAGCGTGGAACAAATGGGGGTCACCTTCCCAGTCCTCCTGGACGCCGAGGGTGAGACCTTCCGCGCCTGGGGCGGCAAGGCACTGCCCACCAGCGCCCTGATCGATCGCCAGGGCCGGTTGCGGTATGTCGGGCTGGGACCCCTGGAGTGGGATGGAGCCGAGGCCCTGGGGCGGGTCGAGGCCCTCCTCGACGAGCCTGTCTCCGCTGGGGACGGCGGTTGAGCCCCAGGAGCCCGCCGGGACGGGGCACCCCGGGTCAAGGGTCCCATCCTGGCCACCTTTACCCTGGTCCTGCTACTGGCCCTGGGGGCACTGCCTATCTCGCCTATTGCGACCACGAGACAGGCCGGGTGATCGAGGCGATCAAGGACATGGGCAAGCTCGACAACACCCTGATCATTTGTATCGTCGGGGACAATGGTTCGAGCACCGAGGGCTCGCCCATCGGCACGCCGAACGAGGCGGCGCAGTTCAAAGGCGTGACGCCGCCCGCGAAGCGCGGCTCAAATACCTCCATGATGACTGGGGCACCGACCAGACCTATAACCACATGGCCGTGGGCTGGACCTGGGCCTTCGACACCCCGTACAAGTGGACCAAGCAGATCGCCTCGCACTTCGGCGGCACCCGTCAGGGCATGGTCATGCCCTGGCCGAACCGCATCTAAGGACAAAGGCGGCGTCCGCAACCAGTTCAGCCACTGCATCGACATCGTCCAGATCTCATGCCCCGAAAGGAGCTTATCCCTCGGTAAGGGCTAAGGGACTGATCTGAAGGGTATCATCTGGGCGGGGCAGGGATGCCCTGCCTCTTTCATATAGGGAGATTATTTTCCCGCTACCACCCATGCTCTCGAGACCGCTTAATCTTCGCGGAGCCGCCTTACCGCTTATGCTAGTATCCGCGTTTCTAAGGCATCCGGCGCACCGAGGCGATGGAAAGGCGCACCTTTATGACAAGAAGCATCCTGTTAACCCTGGGCACATCTCTTGTGTTTGTCTTGGGGGGCTGTTCCTCCATCCCGGAAGGCCAGCGTGATCCCCAGGACCCTCTGGAGTCCTACAACCGGGCCATGTTTAAGTTCAACACGGACCTGGACAATGCCTTCATCAAGCCCATCTCCAAGGGCTACAAGGCCGTGGTGCCCAAGCCCGTAGATCAGGGCGTCACCAATTTTTTCAATAACATCAATGATATAGACTCGGCTATTAACAATCTCCTGCAGTTCAAGGTATCGCGTTTCGGCACCGATGTGGGACGCGTCGTCGTCAACACGACGGTCGGCATCGGCGGCCTGATCGATGTCGCCACCAATATGGGGCTACCCAGCTACAAGGAGGATTTCGGCCAGACCTTTGGCTATTGGGGCGATGTGGATAGCCCCTATCTGGTGCTGCCCCTGCTGGGCCCCAGCACCTTGCGCGATACGATCGGACTGCCAGGGGATATCGCCGCCAATCCCTTCTTCCATGTTTGGAATACCAATACCACCGCCAACTGGGGCATGATCGGCCTGGATGTGATCGACACCCGGGCGGACTTATTGGCGGCCAGCGATGTCCTGGATTCCGCCGCCGTCGATCCCTATGCCTTCGTGCGCGATGCCTATCTCCAGAAGCGGCGCCATGCCATTTTCGATGGCAATCCGCCGTCGGACCCCGGGGAGCCGGACATCTGGGCCGAGGAGGACGCGGCCAAGGCTGCCAAGGGGAAAAAGCCCTGATGGCTAGCAGGTGGCCAGTCCCTTGGCGTACCTGACATCTTCCCCGGCCTAAAGGACGGCGGTTCCCGTGGCGCTGCGCACCAGCAAGCTCGCGCCTAGTCGCCGCGGGGGTTCCTGGCCGACTGTCCCGAGCCGTCGAACAAGGTAATCTGGCGTGTAACAGGGTCGGTTCGCCCGCGACCGCGCGGCGCGCGCCAGCAAACCCGCGCACCCTGTCAAGCGGATCGACGCCGGCAACCGAAGGCGAACGTCACGGTCGGGAGCTGCGACGGCTACCTGCTCGCCTAGGCGGCGGGGCGGGTTGAGGCCGCGCTCGGGATCGCGGCCCACACCCGGTGCGAGCGCCGTATCTGAACCAGGGGACGAGCGCAACGCGCCCACGCCCGACGCGGACGCCCAAGACCATCGGAAGCCATGACATGCCGGAATTGTTCTTCAAGGGCAAGGAGTTCGTCTTCAACCATCACTTGGCGGTGCCCTTCCGCCCCCTGATCCCCGACCCCCAGCGCTCCATCGGCGCGTCGGGTGAGCAGGGGCGTCTGGACGGCAACCTCATCATCCACGGCGACAACCTGCATGCCCTCAAGGCCCTCTTGCCCCTGTACGCCGGCAAGGTGGATTGCATCTTCATCGACCCGCCCTACAACACCAAAAGCGCGTTTGAACACTACGACGACAACCTGGAGCATTCGCAATGGCTGTCGATGATGCTGCCGCGCCTGCAGTTGCTGCGGGAACTGCTGCGCGACGACGGCAGCATCTGGGTGACGATTGACGACAACGAGGGGCATTACCTCAAGGTGTTGATGGATGAGGTGTTTGGGCGGGGGAATTTTGTGACGTCATTTCAGTGGCAAAAAACGCTCACCCGACGCAACGACGCCAAAGTCGTTTCCGGGGCTCACGATCATGTCCTGCTCTACGCACGCAATGCGAGTCAAATGGGGCTCCACCGACCGGGCAGCGACGACCGGCAGCGCGCGACCTACAAGAACCGCGAAGCCACACGGGAAGCCAAGGAGTGGCTCGGTGATGTCGGCATCGGAATCTTTTCAACGCCCAAGCCAGAGCGGCTCATCCAGCGCGTACTGACTCTCGCCACCGCCCCGGGCAACCTCGTCCTCGACAGCTTCCTCGGCTCCGGCACCACCGCCGCCGTGGCGCACAAGATGGGGCGGCGCTGGATTGGCATCGAGATGGGCGAGCACGCCGCCGCGCACTGCCTGCCGCGCCTGCAGAAGGTCATCTACGGCGAAGCCTGCCGCCTGGGCGCCGCCCGGCTGGCGCAGGCCGGCGTGACGTTCCGGCACATTCCCTATGACGTGAAGGCGCGGTGAGCATGAAGACCTTCACGACCGCCGCCGAACTCCAGCTCTGGCTGCTCGCCCATTTCCCGACGGAGAACGGACGCCATGAATGGAAGGAATGGCATTCGCTCAAATCCAACGTGTCGGGCCGCAAGGGTAAAGACCTGGTGTCGTACGTGAGCGCGTTTGCCAACAGGGAAGGCGGCTGCGTCGTGATCGGTGCGCAGGATGGCCACTCAAGTGGCTTTTGCGATTGGCTGGAAGGCGGCTGGAAGCGTTTTCTCAGCCAATCTGATCGGCCAAACTTTTTGCAACATTCCATATAAATCAATGACTTACATTGGCCAAATC
>JBATOB010000316.1:0-4009 GCA_049290655.1 Chromatiaceae bacterium
CATAGTGCCAATAGGGGAAAAAGAAGATAACCCCCTCGCCCAAATTCCCCCACTCGTGGAGAAGCAAGACTATGTCTCAGTCACCGATCGCCCCCTTTTTCTGCCGGGGCGACGCCCGCCAGCAGAAACTCCGGAAGCCGAGGTCCCCGAGGATGCTCCGGGGGAAGGCGAATCCCTCACGGCCCTGGATGCCATGGACCTCAATGCCGTCATTATTACCCCGGACGGCGCCGTTGCCTGGGTGAGTACGCCCAACAGCCCTAAACCCCAAAAAGTGCGGATCGGCGATGAGTTTGAAGGTTGGAAGGTCAAGGCCATCACCCCTGATAACGTCGAGGTGCAGGGACTGGCAAGCACGGACAGTCTGGTATTGCGTAATTATAGCCAAGGGGGGCAGCCATCCCCGAACCAACCACCCCGGGCGGGGGCAAAACCAGGAGGTGGCGCGACTAAACCCAGTGCATCTCCTCGCCAGATATCTCAACAAGGCCTGCGCCCATCCAAGCCAAATGGGGTGAAGCCCCAGCGGCCACCGCAAGCCGCGCCAAAGTAAGTGTCAGGGTGCGCCCAACGGCCAGAAATCCCGAGGCAAATGCCCGAATCAGGGGCCGCTCAAGAACCGGATCAGAATCAATGTTCAATCTTTCAAAGAAAACCGGTATGAAAATAACCAGCCGGTCTCGGCGGTTGGTGCTCATACCTCCCCTGCTGCTGCTCCTGACCGCTTGCCAGCGTTCCGACTGGGACCCCACGGTCAAGGTCAATGCCACGCAGGGGGATATCCTGACCCCCCTGACCGGGAGAAAAGCCGAGGAAGACGCTGGCACAGCGGCCACTTCCGGTATTCGCCTGGGGGAGGATGCGGGTAAGCCCTCCGCACCCAAGAATAAGACCATCCCAGGCACGGGAACCTTCGTGCGCAAAGTAGAGCGGCCCACCGTCGATACGACGCCCGGGGACATCACCTTGAATTTCGATGGCACGGACATTCGTGAAGTAGTCAAGGTCATTCTTGGCGACATCCTGAACGTGAATTACGTCCTTGACCCTGGCGTCTCCGGAACCGCCTCCCTTGAAACCGGCAGGCCCTTGTCTCGGCAGGCCTTGATTCCAACCCTGGAAACCCTGTTACGCATGAACAATGCCGCCTTGGTTCAGAATGGTGGCAATTATGAAGTCGTACCCCTGACTAATGCTGTCCGTGGCCGCGTGGTGCCCCAGCTCGGCGAATCCTCCAAGGCGCTGCCCCAGGGCTATCGCGTTCAGGTGGTCCCCTTGCGCTATATTGGCACGGAAGAGATGAGCAAAATTCTCGAGCCCTTGGCGCCCGAGGGCAGCATTATCCGCGCAGATAGCCTGCGCAACCTCCTGGTCCTCGCGGGCACTGGCCCGGAGATTCGCAATCTACTGGATACCATCCAGGTCTTTGACGTGGATTGGATGGCGGGCCTGTCGGTCGGCTTTTTTACCCTGGAGTATGCCGCCCCCAAGGATGTGGTAACCCAGCTCGATACCCTGCTTTCCGATGAGTCGGGCAACCCCATGAAGGGCATCTTCCGCTTTGTCCCCGTGGAGAGCGCCAGGAGCGTGCTCGTCGTCTCGCCCCAGGAGAAGTACCTTTCCCAAGCCAGGGTCTGGATCGAGAGGCTGGATGTGGCCGCCGCCGCGGGCGATAGCGATGAACGACTCTTCGTCTATCGTGTCAAGCATGGGGACGCCGAGATTATGGCCAGCAGCCTGATCGGTCTCTTCTCGGAGGGCGGCGCACAAGGTATGAAGAAGAGCGTCGGTTCGGTAGCACCCGGATTAGGCACCGCCTTGGGCCAATCCTCGACCGACAACAAAAACCCGGCTAATAGCAAAATGGGCTCCAGCCAGCTTGGTGGCTCCAGTCAACTTGGGGGCTCCAGCTCCAAAAAGTTTGGCGGCCAACAAACCACCCAGGGGGCAAAACAGGCGGTGGCCAGCACCCTGGAAATGACGTCCACCGTTAGCATTGTCGCCGACGCGACCAATAACTCCTTACTGATCAAATCGAGTCCCCGGGATTATAAGAAGATTCTGGATGCGCTGAAACAATTGGATCTGGTGCCTCTTCAGGTTCTGATCGAGGCAACCTTCGTCGAAATCACCCTGTCCGGCAAGCTGCAATATGGCGTCCAATGGAATCTAACGGGAAAGATCGGGGATGACATTTCAAATGTATCGTTAAAAAATAAAAGCCCAATTACTCCCATACTTCCGGGTTTCAATTGGACGGTCTTGGCCTCGGCGGACCTGGTGCGTGCCAACCTCAATCTGTATGCCGCGGATGGCCTGTTGAACGTCCTGTCCTCGCCTTCCGTCATGGTGAGAGACAATCAGACAGCCCATATCCAGGTTGGCAAGGATGTGCCAATCCTCACGCAGCAACAGCAATCCACTCAAAATACCGATGCCAATATTGTTAACTCGGTATCCTACAAAACCACCGGTGTTCAGCTTGACGTCAAGCCAAGAGTCACCCCGGGCGGTATGGTCCAAATGGACGTGGAGCAGCAGGTGAGTACCGCCACGACAACCGATACCTCGGACATCAAATCTCCCACCTTTATCGTGCGCCAGATCACCAGCAACGTGGCGGTGCGGTCGGGTCAGGCCGTGGTACTGGGCGGTCTTATTGAAAATAATGATGCAAGTTCAAAGGGTGGCGTGCCAGGTTTCTCGAATATTCCTGTTCTCGGCGCCCTGTTCAGCGATAACGCTCGCCAGGCCGATCGCAAGGAATTGCTGGTTATCCTGACGCCCAAGATTATTGCCAGCGATCAGGACGCAGAGTCGGTTACCCAAGAGTTTCGTTCCCGCATGAAGGGGTTAGGGGGTAGGTTCTAGGGTGACCAAGGGTCGATTGGGTCGCCAGTATGGACTTAATCTGGCTTGATCCATGCCTGAACTCCCCGAGGTAGAAACGACGTTACGGGGCATAAGGCCCCATCTCGAAGGCCGTCGCATCCGGGAACTCAAGGTCCGGGAACGGCGTCTGCGTTATCCCATAGCGGACGAAACCGAGGCAAGGCTGGCGGGGCAAAGGATAATGGCCCTGCGGCGGCGGGGTAAGTACCTGCTGTTGGACCTAGAACAGGGTACCCTGCTCGTGCACCTCGGCATGTCTGGTAGCTTGCGCATCCTACCCTTGACCACTCCTCCTAGGCCCCACGACCATCTAGATATGGTGGTGGAAGATGGGCGATGCCTGCGCCTGCGGGATCCCCGCCGGTTCGGCCTCTTTATCTGGACGGCGGAGCCTCCCGAGAATCATTCCCTGATCCGTGATCTGGGGCCTGAACCCTTGGAAGGCGGCTTTGATGGCGCCTATTTGCACAACCGTGCGCGCAACCGGCAATTGGCCGTGAAGGCCTTCATCATGGATGCCAAGGTGGTCGCGGGCGTCGGAAATATTTATGCCAGTGAATCCCTGTTTCTTGCCGGGATACACCCGAATCGGCCCGCGGGGCAGATGAGTGCGTCGCAATACGCATTGCTTGCAACGACCATTCGCACGGTCCTGGGCGAATCCATCGCCGCCGGAGGTACTACCCTGCGGGATTTCGTTGCTGAAGATGGCCATCCCGGATATTTCGCTCGCCAACTTCGGGTCTATGGCCATGAAGGCCAGCCCTGCCAGCATTGCGGTACTGCCATTCGGCGGGAAAAAATCGGGCAGAGATCCAGTTTCTTCTGCCCGAACTGCCAGGATTAACTATTTCGGGGTTGGAGGCTCTAAGTTTCGAAAAGGGCTGCCTTCGGGGCGGCAACCCCGAAGGCAATAGCATCATCACCCGACTTGCTGGATACCCGCGATGAACCAGTCTCCCTCTGGGGTGTTCCAGGCGTGCTGGATGTGCCAGATCTCGTGGAAGGGGTTGGCGCCTTCACTCGCTGCCTCGCGAATCAGGCCCGAGAATTCCAGGCTAACCATGGCCAGATCGCCATCCCGGCGAATGCCGGCTAATTGCACCTTGAGGGACAC
>JBATOB010000317.1:0-2611 GCA_049290655.1 Chromatiaceae bacterium
GCTGGCCGGTCTCCGGGTGGCTCGTTGCGACGTCGGGCGCGCCTCCGCTCGCAAGAGGCGCAGCACCTCCCTGGCTAAGAATAACGGGTAACTCCGTCTCGGTATATAATCACACGGGGCTGGACAACTAGGGGAGTGGCTTCGGGGGCCTTAAATCGCCTCCCAGGCGGTCCCCTGGCGCCGCACCCCTGCGCCGCGCACGAGCCTTGGGCCCGGGTCAGCATGGGCCATGCCTATCGCGCCCCAGACGACTCCCAAGCGCCTGCACCTGTTCCGTGCCGGGACCTACACCGATATGCACGGTGCTGCGGTGACCCTGAGTGCCGCGGACGTGGCCGCCACAGCCACGGCGTGGTGCACCCGCGCCCGCAGCATGTGGCGTGGGACGGGCTGGTGCTACCGACCGATGACCCGTTCTGGAGCAGCCACTACCCGCCCAACGGTTGGGGCTGCAAGTGCCGGGCCTTCGCCGTCAACGACGGGGACATCGGGCGCCTGGGCAAGGATGGGCCCGACCATGCGCCGGTGGCGGCGGACGACACCACGGGGATCGACCAGGGCTGGGACTATGCGCCGGGGGCGAACGCCAAGACCCCGCTGCGGGAGCTGATCGAGCGCAAGCTGTTCGGGCTGCCGGCGCCGATCGGGGCGGCGATGTGGCAGGCGCTGGAGGGCGCCGTCGATCTGGAGCGCGACCTTGCCTGGAAGGACACCCTGGACGCCTGGCTGGTGGACGATTACCCACGCGGACATACCGCTGTGGTCGGCGCGCTTAAGCCCGAGGTACTGGCGTGGCTAGCGAAGAAGGGGAAGCCCGTCCCGCCGACAGCGGAGATTGCGATTCGGGACAACCTCCCGCGCGGCCACAAGCAGTTGCGGCATGAGGCGGATCAGAACGGCCTGACGCTGGACGAATGGCGGGCGCTGCCGGCGTTGCTGCGCGTTGGCGATACGTATTTCCACCGCGATACCGGCCACCTGGTGTTTGTTGCCGACGGCAGCGGCCCGACCAAAGCGGCCGTGGCATTCGACCCGAAGAAGACCCGGGCAAGCGGGGCTCTGAGTGTCGTTGTCAGTGGCTTCCGCGTCAGTGCAGAAGATGTAGCGGGGATGGTGAAGGGGGGGTTATGGCAGATCGTGCGATAGGCGCGGAATGGGAGTCGAACCCACATAAGCGGCGAGTAGCCTTCCTGTTCCCAATTCCAGGCACCCGCACCTGTCGCCAGAGAAGTATAGCCCATGGCCGGCGCTAACCTCACCATCACCGTCGAGTACCAGGACGCGGAGGTGCGCGCGGCCCTGGCGCAGATGCTTAGGACGGTGAATCCGCCGGGGCCCGTGCTGCGCGACTTGGGCGAGGCGCTGCTGCGCGCCACCGACGAGCGCTACCGGGCCCAGCAGGGCCCGGACGGGCAGCAGTGGGCACCCAACAGCGACACCACGCTCCTTCGATACATGGATCGCGGCGGCAAGGGCTTCACCAAAAAGGGCCGGGTCTCGGCCCAGGGGGCGAGGCGGCTGGGGGCCAAGGTGATCCTGCGCGACGCCGGAGCCCTGCAAGACACCCTGCGCTATCAGGTGACCGGGGACGGGCTGGAGCTGGGGACCAACCGGGTCTATGGCGCGGCCCAGCAGTTCGGGATGCCCAAGGGTGACGCCGGGCGCACCCGGCGCGGGGCACCGATCCCGTGGGGCGATATTCCGGCGCGGCCCTATCTGGGGATTGCGGACGATGACAAGGAGACGATCCTGGACATCCTGCGCGCGGCGCTGCGGCCGGTGGCTGGCAGGTGGACGGCGCTGCGCTTGTCCACCCTACGGACGGCAGACCCTCCAGACACCCGTTAAACCCCTTTAAAAGGTCACGGCAGGGGCTGGGTGGTAGGGTGACTAGGGGTTAGCCTGCGGGGGCCTTAAATCGCCTCCCAGGCGGTCCGTCCGGCCGAGCCCGGCGGCGCACCCCTGCGCCGCGCGCGGGTCTTGGGCCCGGGTCAGTATGAGCCCATGCCTATCGCGCCTCAGACCACTCCCAAGCGCCTGCACCTGTTCCGCGCCGGGACCTACACCGACATGCACGGGGCCCGGGTGACCCTGAGTGCCGCGGACGTGGCCGCCAGCGCGGCGGCCTATGACCCGGCGCTGTATCAGGCCCCCATCGTGGTCGGTCACCCCAAGGACAACAGCCCGGCCTTCGGCTGGCTGTCCGCCTTGAGCGCCAGCGGCGACGATCTGGAGGGGGAGCCCGTCGCGGTCGATGCCGATTTCGCCGCGGCGGTGCGCGCCGGGCGCTACAAGACCCGCTCGACCTCCTTCTGGCCCCCGACCCACCCCGGCAATCCCAAGCCCGGGGTCTGGTATGTCCGCCACGTCGGCTTTCTCGGGGGCGCCGCACCGGCGGTCCACGGGCTGCGCGGGGCGGATCTGGCGGCCAACGATGCCGAGGGCATTGTCACCCTGGACCTAGCCGCCGAGGCGGCCCCTGCCCCTGAGGACCCTCCCATGCCAGACCCTATCGACCTCGCCGCGCGCGAGTCCGCTCTTACTGACCGCGAGCGGGAGCTCGCCACCCGCGAGGCCACGCTGGCCACGCGCGAGGCGGTCGCCACCGCCC
>JBATOB010000318.1:0-4602 GCA_049290655.1 Chromatiaceae bacterium
CCTCCCCCGCCGAGCGTTTTACCTCCCAGCCGGCCTGGCGCAGAGCCTGATCCAGGGCAGAATCGCCCAAGGGGACTTGGGGCGCGGCAACCCCGGCCCCCCCCACCAGCAGGCCCAGACAGGCCGCCAGGCCCGCCACGCTACCCGTGTGTCTTCTCATCGCCCCTCCTTACTAGGTGATCGTGCAGAAACCCATTCCTGGGTGATCGAGCAAGAGACGTGCCTGACCTGCGCCGGAACTCGATTGAGCCCCCGCCGCCGCCGTCGGGCGCGCCAGGCCACCGCCGAGGCGTCCGACTGGCGGCCTCGGGGGGTACTTTCTTCCTGCCAAACTGTCAGGCCCCACCAGCCCCGATTGGACCACAATGCACGGGTCGCCCCCAGAGGGCACCCGTACCACCTCGGCCAGGCCAGAGGTCGCCATGTTCAGTCCCCCTCCCAGCCTCACAGGCAAATTCGTCCTCGGCACCGCCGCCGGGCTGCTGGCCAGTTCGCTGGTCTTCCTGGTGCTGTTCGTCGGGCTGTTCCGCAACCAGTTGCAGCAGCAGCGCGCCGACGCCGCGGGACAGGTCAGCCGGCTGCTCCAGATCTCCCTGGAGAACGCCATGCTGCGGCACGATTTGGACGGGCTTCGGGGCATCGTGGAGCGGCTTGGGCGCCAACCCGATGTGCTGGCGGTGACCATCACCAACCCCCAGGGAGAGGTGCGCTTCGCTAATGATCCGGCCCGGCTCGGCCAGCGCCTGCCCCCGGAGTCCGATGACCAGCCCGCGACTCGCCTGATCGTGGCCCAGGCCGGGCCGACGGTGCTGCGCAGCGTCAACCCGGTCCCCAATCAACCCCCTTGCCAGGAATGCCACGGCCCTATGGCCGAGCACCCGGTCAATGGGGTCCTTTATGTGGACTACGACGCCGACTCCATCGGCCAGCAGGCGCGCCACACCACCCTGCTGCTCATGGGGGCCGGGTCACTGATAGTCCTGCTCAACCTGGGGGGTGGCTGGTGGTTCATGCGCCGCTATGTCCTGCTCCCCGTCGCCCACCTGGCCGACGCCAGCGCACGCATCTCGGAAGGGGATCTGAGCACCCGCATCCATCTGACTGGAGGCGACGAACTGACCTTCCTAGGCGAGACCATGAATCGCATGGCCTCGGCCCTGGGGCGCCAGATGGCCGAGTTGCAGGGAAATGAACAGTTCCTCCAGGCCCTGGTGGACGCCTTCCCGGATGGCATCCGGGTGATCGACCAAGACTACCGGGTGGTGCTGTGCAACGCCGCCTATCGCCGGCAGATCGGTTTGACCAACCCTGCGATCCCAATGGACCCGGCCCAAGCCGCCCGTCCCTGCTACGCCCAGACCCACGGTCAGGACCAACCCTGTCCCGAGATGCTGATGACCTGCCCGCTGCACGAGGCGACCCGCACCGGGGCCCCGCTGCGGCTGGTCCACTACCTGATTCGGGCCGATGGGGCCAGGTTGGATGTGGAGACCTACGCCGCCCCCCTGACCCTGACCCACGACGGCGAGACCCACCGCCTGGTGGTGGAGTCGATCCGCGACCTGGGCCAGGCGGTGAGCTTCTCCCACGAGCAGCGCCTTTCGGAGCTGGGGCGCCTGGCGGCCGGGGTGGCCCACGAGATCCACAACCCCCTGGGCTCGGTGCGCCTGGCCCTTCACGCGGCGGTGAGCGCCGCCCGCGCGCAGCCCCCGGACCTGGCCGAGGTGCAGACCTGCCTGGGGCTGGTGGACCAGGAGGTGGACACTTGCATCCAGGTCACCCAGCGCCTGCTGCGCCTGAGCGTACCCCCACCGGACCACCAGGAGCTGGTGGATGTTATTGAAGTGGTGGACGACACCCTGAGCCTGCTGGCCTGGGAGGCCCAAGAGCGGCGTGTGGACATCCGCCTGGGCGCGGACGCGGGTCCGGTGCGGGTCATGGCCACGGATAGCGAACTGCGCATGGCCGTCCTCAACCTGGGCCAGAATGCCCTGCACGCCATGCCCCAGGGCGGGACCCTGGACGTGACCTGCGCCCGGCGCGATGTCCAGGTCGAGATCGCCTTTACCGATACCGGGGTCGGCATCCCCCGCCAGGACTTGGGGCGCATCTTCCAGCCCTTCTTTAGCAGGCGGGCCGACGGGGTCCATGGCACGGGGCTCGGGCTGTCCATCACCAAGGCCTTCGTTGAGCACCACGGCGGCCGTATCACGGTGGTTAGCGAACCCGGGCGTGGCAGCCGCTTCACCCTAATCCTGCCGGACGCGGACCTGGAACCCGATGGGGCGGCGCCCCGCCTCCCACAACCCTGCCCCGAGGCCTGAGCCCCATGGACAAGCGTATCCTATTGATCGAAGACGACCGGGTCCTGAGCCGCCTGGTCGCCCAGCAATTACGTAGCCTTGGCCACGAGGTGACCCACGCGGCGGGCTGGCGCGAGGCCGACGACCACCTGGCGCAGCACGAACCGCACCTGGTCATCGCCGATGTAAAGCTCCCCGACGGCAACAGCCTGGAGCGCCTGCCGGCCCTGGTGGTACGCCAACCGGTCATCGTGCTGACCGCCTTCGGCTCGGTGCGCAACGCCGTGGCAGCCATGAAGGCCGGGGCCTACGAGTACCTGCTGAAACCCGTCAGCCCCGAGGAGCTGATCCTGGTGGTGGGCCGCGCCCTGGACGAGGCCACCCTGCGCAGCGACCACCAGTTCTGCGCCAAGCGCCTCAAGGCCCGGGAGGGGTGCGCCAGCTTTATGATCGGGGTCAGCGCCCCCCTGATGCGGGTCAAGGAGACCATCTCCGCGGTGGCCAACAGCGACATCACGGTCCTGATCCAGGGCGAGAGCGGGGCGGGCAAGGAGCTGGTGGCGCGCGCCATCCACGATCACAGCCCGCGGGCCGCCCGCAACTTCATCGCCATGGACTGCTGCACCCTGCAAGAGAAGCTCTTCGAGTCCGAACTCTTCGGCCACGAGCGTGGTTCCTTCACCGGGGCTGACAAGCAGAAGCGCGGTCTGGTCGAGGGAGCCGAGGGCGGCACCCTCTTCCTGGACGAAATCGGTGAGATCGAGCCGTCCATCCAGGCCAAGCTGCTGCGCATCCTGGAGACCGGGACCTTCCGTCGCGTCGGCGGGACCCGCGACCTTCAGGCCAATGTGCGCATCGTCGCCGCCACGAACCGCGACCTGGCGGCCATGGGGCGTGCCGGGACCTTCCGCGTGGACCTCTACTATCGCCTGAGCGCCTTCGTCATCGACACCCCACCACTACGGGACCGCCGCGACGACATCCCCTATCTCGTCGCCCATTTCGTGCAGAACCACAACTTCTCGCGGCGCATCAACAAGCGTGTGTCCAACGAGGCGATCCGCCGCCTGGTGTCCTACGACTGGCCGGGCAATGTGCGGGAACTGCGCAACGTCATCGAACGGGCCATCATCCTCTCTCGCGACAACAAAACCATCCGCCCCGAACACCTCGCCTTCGGGTCCAGTGCCACCAACGCCAAGGTCAGTGTCAGCTTCGACACTGATCCGACCCTGGATCAGCTCCAGGCCGAATACCTCAAGATGCAGTTGCGTAAGTTCTCTGGCCACCGCGCCAAGGTCGCCGAGGTGCTCGACATCAGCGAGCGCAACGTTTATCGCCTGATCCAGCGCTATGGGCTGACCGAGACCCTGCCGAGCGGGTCGGGCTGAAGGGATTGCGCCCGAGCCCCGTGTGAATCCCCACCCGGGCGCTTTACCCAGGGGTTCCGCGCCCGCGCCGGACGCTCTGGCGGGTGATTGGCGGGGTTTCAGTTGGCGGAGTAGCGTTCGAGCCAATGGGCGTAGGACGGGGGCAGTACCCAGGAGGGGCGGTCGATCCCCAGTTTGAGGGCGGCCTGATAGGGCCAATGGGGATTGGCCAGATGGGCGCGGCCGACCATGACCAGGTCCAGTTGACCCTGCTGCACCGTCCGCTCGGCCAGTGCCGGCGTATCGATACCCCAGGCCGACGCAACCGGCAACTGGGCCTCCCGGCGCACCCGCTCGGCAATCGGCGCCAGGAAGGCGGGTGCCCAGGGAATCGTGGCGTTCGGCGTGGAGAAGCCAATACTGACGCTCAGCAGGTCCAGGCCGGTGCGTTTGAAGGTTTTGGCGAGTTCGATGGATTCGGCCAGGGTTTCCTCGTCGCGGCCGTCAAATTCGGTGACCCCGAAGCGCGCCGTCAGGGGCAGATGCTCGGGCCACACCTGGCGCACCCCGGCCAGGGTCTCCACCAGAAAGCGCCCGCGGTTCTCCAGGCTGCCGCCATAGGCATCTTGCCGCTGGTTGGAATGGGACGAGAAAAAGCTCTGCCCCAGGTAGCCGTGGGCGAAATGCAGTTCCAGCCATTCGAAGCCGACGTCCCGGGCCCGTTGCGCGGCACTGACGAAGTCCTGGCGGACCCGGGCGATGTCATCCAGGGTCATGGCCTGAGGCACCTTGGGCAGATTGGCGCCGAAGGGGATGGCCGAGGGGGCCAGGGTTGGCCAGCCGCGCGGATCATCCGCGGCCATGTGGTCGTCACCCTCCCAGGGGCGGTTGGCGCTGGCCTTGCGGCCGGCGTGGGCGATCTGCAGGCC
>JBATOB010000319.1:0-11826 GCA_049290655.1 Chromatiaceae bacterium
AGCCAGGCCCCGGGCCTGGCTCGTCTTATCCCAGATGCCCCGGGCATGCCGATGACCTCGGGTGGCCCCTCGCTAGCGAGAATATCCAATGCCCATGCTTGCCAGGCTCATGCTTGCCCTCTTGTTGACGACCGTGACCGCGGCGTCGGCCAGCGCCGAGAGCTTTGAACAGGCCCTGCCCCTGCTGCTGGATGCCAAGTTTCCCGTCAAGGAGCAGGGCATCGAGCAACTGTCGCAAACCGGGGATGCCCGTCTCGAACAGCTATTCCCGGCCTTGCTCAATGGCGAGCTTTACCAGCTCAAATCCAACCCTAGCCTGGTGATTGGCCGCGGCAAGGATGCCGACCTGGAGGTGACCGAGGTCATCAGCGGCCAGGTGGTCAGGGACGTCGGCCCGCAGGATCTGAAAAAGATCACCCTCAACAATCGGATGCGTGGCCAGCTCAAGGCGGCCATGGCCCGTCTGAATTTCAGTCACGCCGATCCCGGCAAGCGCCTCGCCGCCGTCAACAGCCTGATCAACGACCCGGACCCCGCCAGCCGCGCCCTCTTGCTGGAGCAGCGCAACCGGGAGACCGCCGCCGGGGTCCAGGAGGCCATGGCCCTGGTCCTGGCGCTGATGGACCTGAGCAGTCCGGAACCCGAGACGCGGGTGGCCGCTATCCAGGGTCTGGATGGCGCCTTGCACCCCCAGGTGCGCGGTGCCTTGACCAAGCTGCTGGAGCGGGAGACCGACCCCCGGGCCAGGAGCGCCGCGCAACGGGTCCTGGAAGGGACCGAGGCCCGTATTCGCTGGTACGCCACCCTCGAGACCCTCTTTTTTGGGCTCTCCCTGGGGTCGGTGCTGGTGCTGGCGGCCATTGGTCTGGCCATCACCTTTGGCGTCATGGGGGTCATCAACATGGCCCACGGCGAACTCATGATGCTGGGCGCCTATACCACTTACGTCATCCAGCAATGGCTGCCGGATCAGATCGGCATTTCGGTCTTCATCGCCATTCCCGCGGCCTTTGTCGTCGCCGGCCTGGTCGGTGTCCTGATCGAGCGCGGGGTGATCCGCTTCCTCTATGGCCGGCCCCTGGAGACCTTGCTGGCCACCTTCGGTATCAGTCTGATCCTGCAACAACTGGTCCGGTCGGTCTTCTCCCCCCTCAACCGTTCCGTGGAGACACCGGCCTGGATGTCCGGCTCCTGGCAGGTCAACGAGGTCCTGTCACTGACCCTGAACCGGATGTATATCATCCTCTTCTGTCTGTTGGTCTTTGCGCTCTTGTTCCTGATTCTGAACAAGACCCGGCTGGGCCTACAGGTGCGGGCGGTATCGCAGAACCGGGCCATGGCCCGCGCCATGGGGGTGCGTTCCCAATGGGTGGACGCCATGACCTTTGGCCTGGGTTCGGGCATCGCCGGCATCGCCGGGGTGGCCCTGAGCCAACTCACCAACGTCGGCCCCAACTTGGGGCAGAGCTACATCATCGATAGCTTCATGGTGGTGGTCTTTGGCGGCGTCGGCAATCTCTGGGGCACCCTGGTGGCGGGACTGGGGCTGGGCGTAGCCAACAAACTGCTGGAGCCCTGGGCCGGGGCGGTCCTGGCCAAGATCCTGGTGCTGGTCTTCATCATCCTCTTCATCCAGAAGCGCCCCAAGGGCCTCTTCCCGCAAAAGGGGAGGGCGGCGACATGATGCTGGCGCGACTGCTCAAAGGCGACCGGGGTGGCCAGGTCCTGCTGGGAGCCTTGCTCCTGCTGGCGATACTGGCGCCCATCCTGAATCTGGGCCTGCCGCCGGAACATTCCCTGCATCTCTCCACCTATACCTTGACCCTCTTGGGTAAGTACCTCAGCTACGCCCTGCTGGCGGTGGCGGTGGATCTGGTCTGGGGCTACCTGGGCATCCTCTCCCTGGGGCATGGGGCCTTCTTTGCCCTGGGTGGCTATGCCATGGGCATGTACCTGATGCGCCAGATCGGTGACCGCGGTGTCTATGGTCATCCCGAATTGCCTGATTTCATGGTCTTTCTCAATTGGGAGGGACTGCCCTGGTATTGGTGGGGCTTCGACCATTTTGGGTTTGCCCTGCTGATGGTGGTGCTGGTCCCCGGCCTGCTGGCCTTCGTCTTCGGCTGGTTCGCCTTCCGCTCCCGGGTCACCGGGGTTTATCTTTCGATCATTACCCAGGCCCTCACCTATGCCCTCATGCTGGCCTTTTTCCGCAACGAGATGGGCTTTGGCGGCAACAATGGCCTCACCGATTTCAAGGATCTGCTGGGCTTCGACCTCCAGGCCGACAGCACCCGGGTCGGCCTCTTCCTGACCTCGGCCCTGGCCCTGGCGGTGGGTTATCTGGCCTGTCGCGCCGTGGTCCTTTCCAAGCTCGGCCGGGTCGCCATGGCCATTCGCGACGCCGAGGAGCGGACCCGGTTCACCGGTTATCGGGTGGAGTATGTGATGCTCTGGATCTTCACCTTCTCCGCCGTCCTGGCGGGGATCGCCGGGGCCCTCTATGTCCCCCAGGTCGGCATCATCAACCCCGGCGAGTTCTCGCCCCTCTTCTCCATCGAGATCGTCATCTGGGTGGCGGTGGGCGGGCGCGCCACCCTCTATGGGGCGGTAGCCGGCGCCTTGCTGGTGAACTACTCCAAGACCTGGTTCACCGCCGCCCTGCCCGAGGTCTGGCTCTATGCCCTGGGCGCCATCTTTGTGGTGGTGACGCTCTTTCTGCCCAAGGGGCTCGCGGGCCTGGGGCGCTCCTCACAACGGCTTGCGGAGGTCAGGCCATGAGACTCCTGGAAAAAACCCGCAAGCTGATGCGCGGTCAGGGTTTGGATCTGTTCAAGCCCGATGTCACCCCGGAATTGGACATCAGCCATCGCACCATCCTCCATGTCGAGGGGGTGTCGGTGAGTTTCGATGGCTTCAAGGCGATCAATAACCTCAACCTCTACATCGACGATGGGGAATTGCGCTGCATCATAGGTCCCAACGGTGCCGGCAAGACCACCATGATGGACATCATCACCGGCCGCACCCGGCCGGATTGCGGTAGCGTCTATTTCGGCCAAATCACCGATCTGCTCAAGCTCAGCGAAGCGGAAATCGCGAACGCGGGTATCGGTCGCAAGTTCCAGAAGCCGACCGTTTTTGAGAACCACAGTGTGTTCGGCAACCTGGAACTGGCCATGGCCGCCGACAAGCGGGTCTGGCCGACCCTTTTCGCCCGGATCACCCCGGAACAGCGGGATCTTATCGACCAGGTGCTGGAGACCGTTGGGCTGCTGAATCGGCGTGATCTCCCCGCCCGGGTCCTGTCCCACGGCCAAAAACAGTGGCTGGAGATTGGCATGCTGTTGGTGCAGCGGCCCCGGCTCCTCCTGGTGGACGAACCGGTGACGGGCATGACTCACCAGGAAATGGACCATACCGCGGCCTTGCTGACCTCCCTGGCGGGGGAGCATACGGTCGTGGTGGTGGAACATGACATGGAGTTCATCCGCTCCATCGCCCGCAAGGTGACGGTCTTGCATCAGGGCAGCGTGCTGGCGGAGGGGACCATGGACAAGGTGCAAAACGACCCCCGGGTCATCGAGGTCTATCTGGGAGGGCCAGCGCTATGCTGAGCGTTAAGGGCATCAACCAGTATTATGGCGAGAGTCACGCCCTGCGGGATCTGGACCTGGAGGTCCCCGTGGGCCAGTGCACCGTGATCATGGGGCGCAACGGGGTGGGCAAGACCACCCTGTTGCAGTGCCTGATGGGACTCTTGCCGGTGCGTACCGGGACCCTGGGCTTTGCCGGTGTCGATCTGCTCAAGACCACGGCGGAACGCCGCGCCAACCTTGGCATTGGCTATGTACCTCAGGGCCGCCAGGTTTTCCCCATGCTGACGGTGGAAGAGAATCTGCGCATCGGCCTGCCGGCGCGGCGGGACCGGCTGCGCCAGGTGCCTGGCTTCATCTACGAGCTGTTTCCGGTACTGAAGGAGATGCTGGGGCGGCGCGGCGGCGATCTCTCTGGTGGTCAGCAACAACAGCTCGCTATCGGCCGGGCCCTGGTGCTGGACCCCAAATTGCTGATCCTGGACGAACCCACGGAGGGGATTCAGCCCAATATCGTCCAGGAAATTGGCGATATTCTGCGCCGGCTCAATCGCGAGGCTGGCCTGACCCTGCTGCTGGTCGAGCAGAAACTGCCCTTCGCCCGCAAGGTGGGGGACCGGTTCGCTATCCTCGACCGCGGGCGATCCATGGCCAGTGGCGCCATGGCGGATCTTAACGAGACCCTGGTGAAGGAGTATTTGACTGTATGAGCACGAACTCCTGCCCTTCCCCCATCCCATCCCCGGGACAGGCTCGCCCTCGGCCCCTCTTCCTTGACAGGGGGGCGGGTGCTGGCCACCACCTGGCACCCAACGGCCGCGAGGCCGCGAATAGTCCAGCCCATAAGTTCGGCCCTCCCAGCGGGGGCCAGACGGAAAGCCCTGGCTGGCAAGCCAGCCTTGAACTGGGCTTGAGCCCCTGGCATGGCCGGACCTCTCTCACCTATCGCCGTCAACGCGGGCCCCTCTCGGTGCAAAGGCCCTTCTATCCGGAAGGGGATGTCTGCCATCTGTATCTGTTGCACCCCCCCGGCGGGGTGGTGGGTGGCGATGGCCTGGAGATCCAGATCAATCTGGAGGCCGACGCCCGGGCCCTGGTGACCACTCCAGGGGCGACTAAGTTTTATCGCAGCGCCGGTGACCGGGCGCATCAATTCACCACCCTGCGTCTGGGGTCCCATGCCACCCTGGAATGGCTGCCCCAGGAAAATATCCATTTCACGGGTGTCCGGGCCTCGCTGAAGACCCGGGTCGAATTGACCCCGAGCTCCCACTTCCTGGGCTGGGAGTGCCAATGCCTGGGCCGGCCCGCCCTGGCCGAGGGCTTCGACAGTGGGGATCTGGATTGCCAGTTCCAACTCTGGTTGGATGACCGCCCCCTCCTCTTGGAACGTCTGCGGGTCACGCCCCAAAGTCGGCGGGGTGCCGCGGGGCTGCGCGGCCTGCCGGTAACGGCTACCCTCCTGGCCACGCCGGCGGGGGCGGCCGAGTTGGAATGGGTGCGATCCCTGCTGGAGGAATCCCTTACCAGCGGCGTCACTCTCCTGGATAATCTCCTGGTGGTCCGTTATCTGGGCGATTCCACCGAGGAGTGCCGCAACCTCTTCACCCGGATCTGGGCCGGACTGCGTCCCCCGGTGCTGGGGCTGGAACCCTGTCCCCCCCGCATCTGGGCTACCTGAACCCTGATCCATCCGAGCGATGCCCTGAAGGAGTGGCCGTGGAACTGACACCCCGAGAAAAAGACAAACTGCTGATTTTCACCGCTGGCATCTTGGCCGAGCGCCGTAAGGCGCGGGGACTCAGGCTCAACTACCCGGAGGCGGTGGCCTACATCAGCGCCGCCATTCTGGAGGGTGCTCGCGATGGTTGTAGCGTCGCCGAGTTGATGGACTTTGGTCGCACCCTGCTGAGCCGCGAGGAGGTGATGGCGGGCATCCCCGAGATGATCACGCAAGTCCAGGTAGAGGCGACCTTTCCGGACGGCACCAAGCTGGTGACCGTGCATGACCCCATTGTTTGAGCCCAGAGGAGCTTGCCATGATCCCAGGTGAAATCCGGGTCCTGCCCGGCGTGATCGAACTCAACCCTGGTCGACCAACCCTCCGGCTGCGGGTGGCCAATCACGGCGACCGGCCGATTCAGGTCGGTTCCCACTACCACTTCCAGGAGACCAATCCCGCCCTGGTCTTCGATCGCGCGGCCGCCCGCGGCTTCCGCCTCAATATCGCCGCCGGCACCGCGGTCCGCTTCGAGCCAGGTCAGACCCGCGAGGTCGAGCTGGTGGCCTACGCCGGTGACCGCATCGTCTATGGCTTCAATGCCCAGGTAATGGGGAGGTTGGACTGATGGCGACGATCAGCCGGCGGGCCTATGCCGAGATGTATGGACCCACCACGGGCGACCGGGTGCGCCTGGGGGATACCGAACTCTGGATTCAGGTGGAAAAGGATTACACCCTCTATGGCGAGGAGGTGAAATTCGGTGGCGGCAAGGTGATCCGCGACGGCATGGGCCAATGCCAGAGGCCCGCCGCCGAGGTAGTGGACCTGGTTATCACCAATGCCCTGATCCTGGATTACTGGGGTATCGTCAAGGCCGACCTGGGCATCAAGGGGGGACGCATCGCCGCCATCGGCAAGGCCGGCAATCCGGACGTGCAACCCGGGGTCACCATCCTGGTTGGGCCTGGCACCGAGGTCATTGCCGGCGAGGGCCAGATCCTGACCGCTGGGGGTATCGACAGCCACATCCATTTCATTTGCCCCCAGCAGGTGGAAGAGGCCCTGATGTCGGGCGTTACGACCATGCTCGGGGGTGGCACCGGGCCCGCCACCGGCACCAACGCGACCACCTGCACCCCGGGACCCTGGAACATCCACCGCATGCTCCAGGCCGCCGAAGAACTGCCCATGAACCTGGGGTTCCTGGGCAAGGGCAACGCCAGCCTGCCCGAGCCCTTGGTGGAGCAGATCGCCGCCGGCGCCATCGGGCTCAAGCTGCACGAGGATTGGGGCACGACCCCCGCCACCATCGACAACTGCCTCACGGTGGCCGAGGCGCTGGACGTCCAGGTGGCCATCCACACCGATACCCTCAACGAGTCCGGTTTCGTCGAGCAGAGCCTGGCGGCCATGAAGGGCCGCACCATCCACGCCTACCATACCGAGGGGGCCGGGGGCGGTCATGCCCCCGACATCATCAAGGCCTGCGGCGAGTCCTGGGTGCTGCCCTCCTCGACTAATCCCACCCGCCCTTACACCGTCAATACGGTGGACGAGCATCTCGACATGCTCATGGTCTGTCATCACCTGGACCCGAGTATCGCCGAGGATGTGGCCTTCGCGGAGTCGCGCATTCGCCGCGAGACCATCGCCGCCGAGGATATCCTCCACGACCTGGGGGCCTTCTCCATGATCGCCTCCGACAGCCAGGCCATGGGCCGGGTAGGAGAGGTCATCTGCCGTACCTGGCAGACCGCCCATAAGATGAAGGTCCAGCGCGGCAGCCTGGCCGGCGACCCCGCCCATCACGACAATCGGCGGGCCAAGCGCTATATCGCCAAGTACGGCATCAACCCGGCCATCACCCACGGCATCAGCCACGAGGTGGGTTCGGTCGAGGTCGGCAAACTGGCCGATCTGGTGCTGTGGCGGCCCGCCTTCTTCGGTGCCAAGCCCAGCCTTATCATCAAGGGGGGTATGATCGTGGCCGCGCCCATGGGCGACCCCAATGCCAGCATCCCCACCCCCCAGCCCGTGCATTACCGGACCATGTTCGGCGCCCTCGGCGGTGCCCGCCTGGCGACCCGCATGACCTTTATTTCCCAAGCGGCGGCGGCGGCCGGGATTCCCGCCCGGTTGGGCCTCGGCAGTCTGATCGGGACCGTTGCCCACTGCCGGGGCCTGCGCAAGTCCGTCATGCGCCTCAATGACTATCAGCCGCGCATCGAGGTGGATGCCCAGACCTACCAGGTGCGGGCCGATGGCGAACTGCTGGTCTGCGAGCCAGCCACCGAACTCCCACTGGCCCAGCGTTATTTTCTCTTTTGAGGGGGAGCATGATTCGCCTGACCCGGATACTGACCCAGGCGGCCAAGGCCGATGCCAGCCTGACCCTGCCCCTGGCGAGCCGGCTCAAAAGCCGCTTGCGGGTCACCCTGGATGATGGCAGGGAGGCCGGGCTCTTTCTGGAGCGGGGCGGCCTCGGGCTTAAGGATGGAGATTTGCTGGGCGACGAGGAGGGGAGGGTGGTCCAGGTGCGGGCGGCGCCCGAGACCCTGTCGGTGGTGGACTGCCCGGACCCCCTGATGTTGGCGCGGGCCTGCTATCACCTGGGCAACCGTCACGTGCCGGTCTGCATTCGGGCCGATCGGCTGAGTTACCCCTATGATTCGGTATTGGATGCCATGTTGCGGGGCCTGGGATTGGCGGTGCGGGTCGAGCTTGGCCCCTTCGAGCCCGAGCCCGGGGCCTATGCCAGTGGCGCCGGTCATGCCCACGGCCAAGCCCATGCCGGCGCGGTTGATGACGCCCATACCCATGACCCTGGCCACCCTCATACCCACTCCCATTCCCCTGACCCGTGAGTGAGTCCTGGCCGGAACCGGCCGATCTGGCCCTGATCCGTCTCCTGCAATTGTGCAGCGGCAGCCTGCCCATCGGCGCCTTCAGCTTCTCCCAGGGCATCGAGTGGGCGGTGGCGGCGGGCTGGATTCACGATCAGGTTAGCCTGGGCGATTGGCTGAGTGATCTGGCCGCCACGAATCTCGCCTCTGTGGAAATCCCCCTGCTGGCGCGGCTCTACCGCGCGGTCGAGACAGGAGATGTCCAGGCCCTGGACCAGGGGTGCCAGTGGCTCCTGGCGAGCCGGGAAACCAGCGAATTGCGGGACGAGGAGCGCCATCGTGGTCGTGCCCTCGCCACCCTGCTGGTGGACCTGGATCTGCCCCGGGCCCGAGAGTGGCGGCCCATCCTGGCCTCTTGCCAGAGCGCCGGCTTCGCCCTGGCGGTGGTCGGCTGGGGCATCCCCTTGCCCCAGGCCGCCCTGGGATTTGCCTGGGGCTGGCTGGAAAATCTCATCCTGGCTGGGGTCAAGCTGATCCCGCTGGGGCAGACCTCGGGCCAGCGGCTGCTGCGGGACCTGGGTCCTGTCCTGGTCGGCGCCGTGCACCAGGGCCTGGCCCTGACGGATGCCGAGGTGGGGGCCTCGGCCCCAGCCCTGGCCATCGCCAGCAGCCGCCATCCGCATCAATACTGCCGGTTATTTCGATCCTGAGAGAGGGCGCCATGAATCCTGACAAGCAACCCCTGCGTCTGGGCGTCGGTGGCCCGGTGGGCTCTGGCAAGACGGCCCTGCTGGAGGCCCTCTGCAAGGCCCTGCGTGACGACTTCAGCCTGGCGGTGGTCACTAACGACATCTACACCCAGGAGGACGCGCGCATCCTGACCCAGGCCGGGGCCCTGCCGGCGGAGCGCATCCTCGGCGTCGAGACGGGGGGCTGTCCCCATACCGCCATCCGCGAGGACGCCTCCATGAACCTGGCGGCCGTGGAGGATCTCTGTCTGCGTTTCCCGGACCTGGATCTGGTCTTCATCGAGAGTGGCGGCGATAACCTCGCGGCGACCTTCAGTCCGGAACTGGCGGACCTGACGATCTACGTCATCGACGTCGCCGAAGGTGAAAAGATCCCCCGCAAGGGTGGCCCAGGCATCACCGCCTCGGACCTGCTGGTGATCAACAAGATCGACCTGGCGCCCTATGTGGGGGCCTCCCTCGAAGTCATGGCCGTCGATAGCCGCCGCATGCGGGGTCCCCGGCCCTTTGTCTTTACCAATCTGAAAACGGGCGAGGGACTGGCTGAGGTGATCCGCTTCATCCGTCATCAGGGGATGCTGTCCGGTGGTTGAGGCTTTGGCCGGCCGCCTGGGTGGCGATCCGTGCCGAGCACCCAGGTCATCCATCCGGGTGATGCCTGGCCCCGCGCGGCTCCGGTGACTGGCTCACGGCACTGGTCGGGCCGGGTGAGCCATCCTCAACCCAAGCCCACGTGGCCGGGGTGATGATGTCCGCAAAGCCTTGCAACTTGATGATATCATCACTAATCTGCAAGGCATGTTTCATCCCCGCCTGCTAACTGATCGTCTCCTGCAACTGGCCGGCAACTTTCCGGTAGTCGTGGTCACGGGCGCCCGCCAGGTCGGCAAGACCACCCTGTTGCGCCACACCTTCCCCGACCATGATTATGTGGTCTTCGATGCTAGCCTCGACCTGGAGGATGCGCGCCGGGAACCCGACTTCTTCCTGCTCAATCATCCGCCGCCCCTCATCCTGGACGAGGTGCAGTTCGCGCCCGCGGTGGTGGCGGCCGTCAAACGCCGGGTGGACCGGGACCCCGAACGGGCCGGCCAATACCTCATGGCCGGCTCGCAACAATGGCAGGTCATCCGTACCCTGGCCGAGAGCCTGGCGGGGCGCGCGGCCTTCCTCGATCTTTATGGCTTTTCGCTTCAGGAGATCAGCGACGAACCCCAGGGTTGGCTGCCGCGCTGGCTGGATACGCCGGATGACTTCCTGACCTGGGCCCGCCAGGGCCGCCGCTATGCCGGCGCCCTGACGGAATGGCTGTGGCGGGGCAGCCTGCCGCGGGCGGTCGCCATCGAGATGGCGGTCATCCCGGATTTCTGGAGCGGCTACCACCGCACCTACGTCGAGCGGGATGCCCGCTTGCTGGCCGAGGTCGAAGACTGGCAGGATTTCGGCCGCTTTGCGCGCCTGATGAGCGCGCTCACGGCCCAGGAGATCAACTACAGCCAGTTGGGCCGTGAGATCGGCATCACGCCGCAAACCGCCCGGCGCTGGCTGAAGATCCTGGAGGGCACCTTCCAGTGGCTGGCCCTGCCGGCTTTCTCCGGCAACCCGACCAAACGGGTCTCCTCCCGTCCCAAGGGCTATCTGGCCGATACGGGGCTGGCCTGCCATTACGCCCAGCTCTCCTCACCCCAGGCCCTGACGGGTCACCCCCTGTTTGGACACCTGTTCGAGACCGCCATGGTTGGCGAGATCCTCAAGCAGTCCGGCGCCTTGCCCACGCGGCCGGCCTGCCATCACTGGCGATCGGTCGGAGGCGCGGAGGTAGATCTGCTCCTGGAACGGGACGGCATCCTTCACCCTTTCGAGATTAAGCTGACCGCGGCGCCCACCCGCCGCATGGCCTCCGGCATCGAGGCCTTCCGGCAGGCCCATCCCCATCTGCGCCTGGCCAAGGGCGCCTTGCTGTGCGCCGTCGAACAGCCGCGCTGGCTCTGTGATAATGTCCTAGCCTGGCCCTGGAACCTGGTGTGAGCATAATCTGTGAATACTTATCCAACGATTAATATAATGAAATCGATGGCATTTTTTAACAACAAGGGGGGGGTAGGGAAAACTACGCTCGCTTGTAATCTCGCTTCCTATATAAACATGTATAAAGGGAAGAGGGTGTTACTCGTCGATGCTGACCCACAATGCAACGCAACTCAGGCTATTCTCTCTGATGATGAGTGTGAGCGTATCTATCTAGCTGAACCGCCGACATCAAAAACACTGTATTCTTATTTGTCTCCCTTCGAAATGGGGGAACCGCAGATTCAATTACCCCCAGAGCCAATTCTTGGCACCCTGAATCGGTTTAGCACAGATCTAATCCCAGGCCATCCAAGCATGTCGATCATTGAAGATAAGTTAAGCGATGCTTGGTCCTCAGTAAGAGGACGGGATATAGGTGGTTACAGGGTCACAAACTGGTGTCATCAGCTTCTTGCGAGTCTTGAAGACCGCTATGACTTGATCATTTTTGACGTCGGCCCTTCGCTTGGGGCACTTAATAGATCAATTATTCTTGCTTGCGATTTCATTGTAACTCCTTTTGGATGTGACATTTTTAGTCTTCTAGGTATAAAAAACATTTCCGAATGGATTAGAAAGTGGGATTCCCAATATATGAGTTCGGTTAAAGAAGGACTTTCAGAAAATCCAAAGGCGTTCAATCATTACAAAATTATCCGGGATACTTCTAAGAAGCACAGATTCCTTGGTTACTCGATTCAGCAGTATGTAAGTAGGCAATTTAAATCTGGACCTCGTCCTGTAAAATCCTATGATGAAATCATGAGACGGATTCCAGCGACCGTTCAGGTAGCAATGGCGAGTCTCATGGGTGTAGGTTTAACAGAGCAAGACGTTGAACTTGG
>JBATOB010000320.1:0-14932 GCA_049290655.1 Chromatiaceae bacterium
CTACAACCTGCTGACCGGCTGATCCCGGACGCCTAACCGTTCTTACAGACCGATCGGTACCCTCATGAAATCCTTAATGCGCCTGGTCATTGGCATCTCGGGCTCCTCCGGCGTCATCTATGGTATCCGCCTGCTGGAGACCCTGCGGGGCATGCCGGAGGTGGAGACCCACCTGGTCATCAGTCAGGGCGCCAAATTCAACATGGCCCTGGAGACGAGTTGGAAGCCCAGGGAGGTGGAGGCCCTGGCGGACCGGGTTTATAGCGACGCCGACCTGGCCGCGCCCATCAGCAGCGGTTCCTTCCGCACCGGGGGCATGATCATAGCGCCCTGTTCCATCAAGACCCTGTCCGGGGTAGTCAATTGCTACGCCGACAACCTGGTGGCGCGCGCCGCGGACGTGGTCCTCAAGGAGGGCCGGCGCCTGGTCCTGGTCCCGCGCGAGTCGCCGCTGCATGTGGGCCATACCCGGCTGCTGCACGCGGCGGCGACCATGGGCGCCATCATTTGCCCACCCATGCCCGCCTTCTACAATGCGCCCAAGACCATTGACGACATCATCGATCATACGGTTGGCCGCCTCCTCGACCTCTTCGATCTCGACAGTGGCCGGGTCCGGCGCTGGGAGGGGCCGGTTGCTAGACCGGATGACGATTCCAGCCTGTCCGGAATGGCGTAGAATTGTCTCTGGCTCGCGGCCCAATCCGGCGAGCCTCGCCCCCATCCCAGGAGAAGACAAAATGACGATCGATCCCCAGTTATTGGCGCGGGAAGTGGTGAATGGCTTTGTCGCCTTGCTCCCCCCCGAGGTGGGTGACCAGATCGACAAGGCCCATCGCGAGGACCTGGAACTCCTGGTGCGGGAGGCAGTGCGCGAGGCCGTCAACGGGTCGCTTGAACGACTGGAAGAGGTGGTGCGGGAGTTGCGGGCCGCAACGGGCCGGACCCAGCTCGAACTCTGACACGGGCTCCCGCCCATCCTGATTTCGCTGATTTCTCGAACAATCCTGGCCTGGGTTTCCCAAGGTCCGCTCCTAGGGGTGGTGGTGTGGAACGGCAGGTCAGGGCCACCGAGGGGCAGCCCATGGGTGCAAGCCCGAGGAAACGTGTGCCATGACGACCGAATCCAGGTCTCCCGCCGTCAATCTCGATCGCCGCCGCGCCGGAGTCCTGCTCCACATCACCTCCCTGCCAGGGCCTGGGCCCTGTGGCAGCCTGGGGGCCCAGGCCCGGGCCTTTATCGATTGGCTGGCCGCATGCGGCATGAGTGTCTGGCAGATGTTGCCGGTGGGCCCGACCCTGGGTGACCGCTCGCCTTATCAGAATAGCTCGACCCACGCGGGCGACCCCTTGCTGATCGACCTAGAGCCCCTGGTGGCTGCCGGTTGGCTCCCTGAACTGCCGGATGATGATAGTCTCACGGCCAAGACGACGGCCCTGGCGCAGGCCTGGAGGGGTTTCCAGGCGCGGGCCACGGACGCGGAGCGGCTGGCGCTGGTGGCCTTCGCCCGTGAAAATGGCTACTGGTTGCCGGACTATGCGCTGTTTCGCGCCCTCGGCGAAGAGCGCCAGGCGGGCTGGTGGCAGTGGCCGGTCACGCTCCGGGATCGTCAACCCCAGGCCCTGAACCAGGCCCATACCCGGCTGGCGCCACAGATCCAGGTTATCGTTTTCGAGCAGTTCCTGTTTTTCAGCCAATGGCAAGGGTTACGTGCCTACGCGGCGGCGCGGGGTATCAAGCTGTTTGGCGACATGCCCATCTTCGTCGCCCAGGACAGCGCCGAGGTCTGGGCGCACCCCCAGGACTTCGACCTCAATCCCGATGGCAGTCCCCGGGTCGTCGCCGGGGTGCCACCAGACTACTTCTCCGCCACGGGCCAACGCTGGGGAAACCCTCTGTATCGCTGGGAGCGGATGGAGGCCGAGGGTTTCCGCTTCTGGCTCGACCGGGTACGTACCCAGTTACGCCTGTTCGACATGATCCGTATCGACCACTTTCGGGGCTTCGAGGCCTATTGGGAGATCCCGGCGGCGGAGGAGCATGCCATCAACGGGCGGTGGGTGAAGGCCTTGGGCGACGAACTCTTCGAACGGTTGCACCAGCGCTTTGGCAAGCTCCCCCTCATTGCCGAGGACCTGGGCTTTATTACCCCGGAGGTCGAGAATCTGCGCCGCAAGTACCGCTATCCCGGCATGAAGATCCTCCAGTTCGCCTTCTCCGGGGGCGCGGACAATCCCTACCTACCCTTCCGCCATGATCGCGACTGCGTGGTCTATACCGGTACCCACGACAATGATACGAGCCTGGGCTGGTACCTGGCCCTGGCCCCCGACGACAGCGCCCTGGTGGATGAGTTTCTGGGTCACCCGACCGAGCCCATGCCTTGGCCCCTGATCCGCGCCGCGCTAGCCTCCCGGGCCTATCTGGCCATCCTGCCTATGCAGGACCTCCTGGCCCTGGATGGCGACCACCGCATGAATGTCCCCGGCACCGCCGAGGGCAACTGGACCTGGCGGTTCTCCTGGGACCAAATTCCCCCGGACCTGAGCGCCAGGGTGCGGCGGATGGTCGGGATCTACGGGCGCTGAGCTCCCCTATTTAACCTTCATCCCCGGCTCGGCCCCCGCATCCGGGGCGAGCAGGAAGATGTCCTCGCCGCCGGGGCCGGCGGCGAGGACCATGCCCTCCGAGACCCCAAAGCGCATCTTGCGCGGGGCCAGGTTGGCGACCATGACCGTCAGGCGCCCCTCCAGGTCCTTGGGATCGTAGGCGGTGCGGATGCCGGCGAAGACGGTGCGGGTCTCGCCGCCCAGGTCGAGCAGAAGCTGGATCAGCTTGTCGGAGCCCGCCACCGGGCTGGCCTCCCTTATTCGGGCAATGCGCAGATCGACCTTGGCGAAGTCCGGGAACGCGATGGGCTCGGCGATGGGGTCGCGGGTCAGGTGACCTTCGCTGTGGATCTCGTGGGGCTTGGTCTTTTTGACGTCGCGGCTGGCCAGGTCCTCCTTGCTCGCATTCAGCATGGCCTCGATCTGCTTGGGATCGACCCGGGTCATGAGAGGTGTGAAGACGCCGATTTCATGGCCGAGCAGGGGCTGGGCCAGGTCCGACCAGGCCGGGGCCGAGATGCGCAGAAAGGCCGCGGCGGCCTCGGCGGTGCCGGGCAGGACCGGGCTCAGGTAGCCCATCAGCATCCGGAAGAGGTTGAGCCCCTGGGAGCAGATGGCCTGGAGCTCGCCCTCCCGGTCCGGGGCCTTGGCCACCACCCAGGGGGCCTTTTCGTCGATCCATTGGTTGGCGCGGTCGGCGAGGGCCATGATCTCGCGGGTGGCGCGACTGAACTCGCGGCGCTCGTAGGCCTCGGCGATGCTGGCCCCGGCGGCGGTGAAGTCGGCGAACAGGCCCGGCTCCAGCAGGCTGGCCGTCAGCCGGCCCGCGAAGCGCTTGGTGATGAAGCCGGCGCAGCGGCTGCCGATATTGACCACTTTCCCCACCAGATCCGCGTTAACCCGCAGGGTAAAGTCCTCTAGGTTGAGGTCGATATCCTCGACGTTGGGGCCAAGCTTGGCGGCAAAGTAATAGCGCAGGTACTCGGGGTTGAGGTGGTCGAGGTAGGTGCGGGCGCGGATGAAGGTGCCGCGGGACTTGGACATCTTCTGGCCATCGACGGTGAGGAAGCCATGGGCCAGCACCGCCGTGGGGGGGCGGAAGCCGGCGCCATGGAGCATGGCGGGCCAGAAGAGGGCGTGGAAATAGACGATGTCCTTGCCGATGAAGTTGTAAAGCTCGGCGGTCGAGTCCGCCTGCCAGAAGTGGTCGAAATCCAGGCCCGGCGTGCGGTCGCAGAGGTTCTTGAAGCTGGCCATGTAGCCGATGGGGGCGTCCAGCCAGACATAAAAGAACTTGCCGGGGTGGTCCGGGATCTCGAAGCCGAAGTAGGGGGCGTCGCGGGAGATGTCCCACTCCTGAAGCCCGGCATCGAACCACTCGTCCAGCTTGTTGGCGATCTCCTTTTGCAGGGCGCCGCCCCGGGTCCAGTCCCGCAGCATGGCCTCGAAATCGCCGAGGCGGAAAAAATAGTGATCGGACTCGCGCTGTTCGGGCTTGGCGCCGGAGATGGCGGAGGTGGGATTCTTGAGCTCCGCCGGTGAGTAGCTGGCGCCGCAGGCCTCGCAGTTGTCGCCGTACTGGTCCGCTGCCCCGCACTTGGGGCATTCGCCCTTGATGAAGCGATCCGGCAGGAACATCCCCTCCACCGGGTCATAGGCCTGGGTGATGGTCCGCTTGGCGATGTGACCCTGGTCCCGGTTGCGCTCGTAGATCAGGTTGGCGAAGTGGCGATTTTCCGGGGAGTGAGTGGAGTGGTAGTTGTCGAAGCCGATGCGGAAGGCGGCGAAGTCCGCCTGGTGCTCCAGGGCGACCCGGGCGATGAGCTCCTCCGGGGCTATGGCCTCCTGGCGGGCGCGGAGCATGATGGGGGTACCATGGGCATCGTCGGCGCAGACGTAGTAGCAGCGGTGACCGCGCATCTTCTGAAACCGCGCCCAGATGTCCGTCTGGATGTATTCCACCAGGTGGCCGATGTGGATGGGGCCATTGGCGTAGGGGAGGGCGCTGGTGACCAGGATGTCTCTATTGTCGTTCATGCTGCGGATACTTAGGATTTTGGGGTGGGACGAGGAGCGCATTATGGGGCATGGGGGCCCATTTCGGGCGCGCCCCAGGCTTGAAATTCGGGTAGTGAAGACCAAATTCGGCCCCAACGCAAAGCCGTACCCAGCCGATTTGCTATTCTTTCCACCTCAACCCTTGCATCGATCCCGAAAACCGGCCTGAAATCCGGGTCCAGCCCCTCGGGGCGGCGGGAGCGGACCCCCTAACGGAGTATTCCATGTCAGAAGTCACGAAAGCATCCATCGAAGCCGCCATCAAGACCTACATCGAGCCCAGCCTGGGCCGTGACCTGATCGGCGCCGCTTGTGTCAAGGGGATCGAGATCGAGGGCGGCAAGGTCAAGGTCGGCGTCGTCCTCGGCTTTCCGGCCAAGGGCATGGTCGAGGTCATCGCCGCAGCCCTGCGGGACAGGATCACGGCGGTACCGGGCGTGACCTCCGCCGAGGTGGATGTGACCTGGAAGGTCGTCGCCCACTCCGTGCAGAAGTCCCTCAAGCCTATTGATAATGTTAAGAACATCATCGCCGTCGCCTCTGGCAAGGGCGGCGTCGGCAAATCCACGACCGCCGTCAACCTGGCCTTGGCCCTGTCCGCCGAGGGCGCCCGGGTCGGTATCCTGGACGCCGATATCTATGGCCCCTCCCAGCCGCGCATGCTCGGCATCTCCGGCCGGCCCGAGTCCAATGACGGTAACAGCCTGGAGCCCATGAATAGCTACCACCTCCAGGCCATGTCCATCGGCTTCCTCATCGACGAGGAGACCCCCATGATCTGGCGCGGCCCCATGGTCACCCAGGCCTTGGAGCAACTCCTCAACGATACCAACTGGGCGGACCTGGATTACCTGGTCATAGATCTGCCGCCGGGCACCGGCGACACCCAGTTGACCCTGGCCCAGAAGGTGCCTGTCTCCGGAGCCATCATCGTCACCACGCCCCAGGACATTGCCCTGCTGGATGCCCGCAAGGGCCTCAAGATGTTCCAGAAGGTCGAGGTGCCGGTGCTGGGTATCGTCGAGAACATGAGCACCCACATCTGCTCCCAGTGTGGCCACGAGGAACACATCTTTGGCTCCGGCGGTGGCCAATCCATGGCCGACCAGTATGGCATCGATCTCCTCGGCTCCCTGCCCCTGGACATCGCCATCCGCGTGGAGACCGACGGCGGTAAGCCCACTGTGGTCGCCCAGCCGGAGTCCCGTATCACCGAGATCTACCGCGAGATTGCCCGCAAGACGGCGGCCAAGTTGTCGCTCCAGGCCAAGGACTACGCCGCCAAGTTCCCGCGCATCGTCATCCAGAACAACTGATCCGCTCCCCATGGTCCCGGCGATCGAGTTACAGGCCTATTGCGACGAATTGCTGGGGGCGCGAGACTTCGACGACTACTGTCCCAATGGGCTTCAGGTCGAGGGCACGCGCCCGATTCGTCGCCTGGTCTCCGGCGTGACGGCCAGCCTGGCCCTGATCGAGGCGGCCAGCGCGGCGGAGGCGGATGCCATCCTGGTCCATCATGGCTGGTTCTGGAAGGGGGAGGCTCCCTGCCTGACTGGCCTCAAGGGCCGCCGAGCGCGAGCCCTGATGGCGTCGGGGGCCAGCCTCCTGGCCTATCACCTGCCCCTGGATGCCCATGTAGAGTTGGGCAACAACCGCCAGTTGGCTCGGCTGCTGGGCATCGCGGCGCCGGAGCCCACCGGGGCCGGCCATGGGCTGGTGTGGCGTGGCCAACTAGCCCGGCCCCTGTCGGGAGAGGCCTTTGCCGAGCAGGTGGCGGTCGCGCTCGGGCGGCCGCCGCTGCGTATCCCGGCCGGGGACCGCCCTCTGGCAGCCATTGCCTGGTGCAGCGGCGCCGCCCAGGGCTTCATCGAGGAGGCGGCGGCCCTGGGCGTGGATGCCTACCTCAGCGGCGAGATCTCCGAGCAGACCACTCACCTGGCGAGGGAGCTGGGCATCGATTATTTTGCCGCCGGCCATCACGCCACGGAACGTCTGGGGGTCCAGGTCCTGGGCGCGCACCTGGCGGCTCATTTCGGCCTTGAGCACCATTTTCTGGACATCGACAATCCGGCCTGACGGGGCCGGGACCCGTTCCCCCTATCCCAAAATAACCTATTACCATCCCAAGGCATACCTTGACCCATTGGGGACGATGGGCGAGAATTCCACGTCGGTTTTCGTTGTTTCGACGGAGTGGGAAATTTGCCTTCTCGAACGGGTGCCGCCTCCATCGCGGAGGCGAACCCGCCGAGTCAACCGGGGGTTGTAATCTAAAGATGAGCGCACAAGGCGTTAACAAGAACCGGCGGCGGGTACTGATCGCCGCCACTAGCGTGGTTGGGGCCGTGGGCGCGGGCTTTGTGGCCGTCCCCTTCCTCAGCTACTGGAATCCGAGCGCCAAGGCCCGCGCGGCCGGCGCTCCCGTCGAGGCGGATATCGGCAAGCTCGAGCCCGGTGCCCTGCTGCGCGTCAAATGGCGCGGTAAGCCCATCTGGATCGTCAGCCGCACCGCGCCCATGCTGGCCAGCCTCCCCGAGCTCAATGCCTCCCTGACGGACCCGAGCTCGACCGTACCCCAACAGCCCGCCTATTGTCAGAACGAACACCGCTCCATCAAGCCCCAGTATTTCGTGGCCATCGGCATCTGCACCCACCTGGGGTGCTCGCCGACCTACCGACCCGACGTCGCCCCCGAAGATCTTGGCCCCACATGGCTGGGGGGGTTTTTCTGCGCCTGCCATGGCTCCCGCTTCGACTTGGCGGGCCGTGTCTTCAAGGGTTCTCCAGCCCCTACCAATCTGGTCATCCCCAAGCATAAGTTTGTGTCCGATTCCGTCATTGTGGTGGGTGAAGACGGAGGAGCCGCCTGATGAGTACTGAAACCACATCCCCGGGCTTTCTCGGCTGGGTTGATAAGCGCTTTCCTCTGACCAAGGTCTGGAACGAGCATCTTGCCCAGTACTATGCCCCGAAGAATTTCAACTTTTGGTATTTCTTTGGCTCCCTGGCCATGTTGGTGCTGGTCATCCAGCTCCTGACCGGGATCTGGCTGGCCATGAACTACAAGCCCTCGGCGACGGATGCCTTCGCCTCCGTCGAATACATCATGCGCGATGTCAATTGGGGCTGGTTGATCCGCTACATCCACTCCACCGGGGCCTCGGCCTTTTTCATTGTCGTCTATCTCCATATGTTTCGGGCCCTGATGTACGGCTCCTACCGTAAGCCGCGCGAACTGCTATGGATTCTTGGCGTCATCATCTATCTGGCCATGATGGCCACGGCCTTCTTCGGCTACCTGCTGCCCTGGGGCCAGATGTCCTATTGGGGCGCCCAGGTCATCGTCAATCTCTTCGCGGCCGTTCCCAGCGTTGGCGAGGACCTCTCGGTTTGGGTGCGCGGTGATTATGTGATCTCCGATACCACGCTCAACCGCTTCTTTGCCTTCCACTTCGTGGTGCCCTTCTTGTTGGCGGCCCTGGTCTTCATCCACATCGTGGCCCTGCACAAGGTGGGCTCCAACAACCCCGATGGCATCGAAATCAAGGAGAAAAAGGACGCGAACGGCATTCCCCTGGATGGCATTCCCTTCCACCCCTACTACACGGTCAAGGATATTGCCGGCATCGTCGTTTTTCTCGCCTTCTTCTCGGTTATCGTTTTCTTTGCCCCGGACTTTTTCGGCCTCTTCCTGGAGGGTCCAAACTTCCAGCCGGCCAACCCCTTGCAGACCCCGGCGCATATCGCCCCGGTCTGGTACTTCACGCCCTTCTACGCCATGTTACGCGCCGTGCCGCCCATGTTTGGTTCCCAGTTCCCCGGCGTCGTGGTCATGTTTGGGGCCATCATCATTATGTTCTTCCTGCCCTGGCTCGATCACAGCCCCGTGAAGTCCATTCGCTACAAGGGCATCATTTCCAAGATCGCCCTGGCCATCTTTGCCGTCAGTTTCGTTGTCCTGGCCTATCTGGGCATGCAGCCCTCGACGCCAATCGCGACCCTCATGGCACAGGTTTTCACGGTCCTGTACTTCCTGTTCTTCCTCTTGATGCCGATTTACTCCAAGCTGGATAAAACCTTGCCGGTTCCGGAGAGGGTGACCAAATGAGAAAGCTGATCCTTGCCTCCGTCCTGTTTCTGGCCCCCATCTTGGCGTCGGCGTCAAGCGAGGGTGTCGCCCTGCAGGATGCGAACATCGACCTCAAGGATAAGGCGTCCTTGCAACGCGGAGCCGGGCACTTCGTCAATTACTGCATGGGCTGTCATTCCCTTCACTTCATGCGTTACAACCGCATGGCCGAGGATCTGGATATCGACGACGCCACCCTGCGCCAGAATCTGATCCTGACCGGCGCCAAGCCTGGCGACCTTATGGTCTCGTCCATGAGCCCGGAGAATGCCACGAAGTGGTTGGATATCGCGGTGCCCGATCTGACCCTGGTCACGCGCTGGCGATCCCCGGATTGGGTGTACAGCTATCTCAAGAGCTTCTATGCCGATCCGAGCCGACCCTATGGCGTCAATAACCTGGTCTTCCCGCAGGTCGGCATGCCCAATGTCCTGGCGGGCCTCCAGGGGGTTCAGCAGCCTAAATTCGAGGATCACAAGAGCGCGGATGGCCAGGTCATCCAGAAGGTGGTGGGGATCGAACATGCGGTAGGAGGCACCCTGTCCGCGGAAGAGTTCGACACCTTTGCCCGCGATCTGACGGCCTTCCTGACCTATGCCGGCGAACCCATGAAGCTGGAGCGTCAGAAGCTGGGTATCTATGTCCTGATCTTCCTCGCCCTCTTCTTTGTCGTCGCCTACGCCCTGAAGAAGGAATATTGGAAAGACGTCCACTGATCTGGGTACCGGGCTGGCGCTCATAGGTTATAGGCGCCGGTCTCGGACCCTGGATGGATAACTAGCCCCGCGTTTGCGGGGCTTTTTGCCGATGGGCCTGGCTCTAATCCACAATCGCCCATCCAGAATCTCGGCTATAATCGGCCCCAGCAAAAATCGGGGCTCCGCGCGAGGGGCTTTCCTTCGTTGGAGCAAAGGACAAATATCCGTGGGTACGAACCGAAGATCCGTGATGACTCTCTTCTCAGACCCCGCTTGCCCATTCTGCCATCGTGTCCGTATTGTCCTTGCCGAAAAGGGCATCGCGGTGGAGATCGTTGACGTGGATGCCCAGAATCTCCCCGAGGAGGTGATGGACTTCAACCCCTATGGCACGGTACCCACCCTGGTCGATCGCGACCTGCGGCTGTGGGAATCGCGCATCATCATGGAATACCTGGATGAGCGCTTTCCTCACCCCCCGCTCATGCCGGTGGACCCCATCGCCCGCGCCAATGCCCGGCTCTTCATGTATCGGGTCGATCAGGATTGGTACCAGCTCATGGGCCGCATCCTCAAGGGCACCCAGGATGCCGATATCGTCCAGGCCCGCAAGGAGTTGCGCGAGAGCCTCATCGTCACCTCCCCGGTCTTCGGCGCCAAGCCCTACTTCATGAGCGACGAATTTTCCCTGGTCGATTGCTGCATTGCGCCCTTGCTCTGGCGGTTGCCGATTCTGGGGGTGGAGATCCCGCCCAACGCGACGGCCATCCACCAGTACATCAAGCGCATTTTCGATCTGCCCTCCTTCCGCCACAGTCTCACCGAGATCGAGCGGGAGATGCCCCACGAGCCCCCGCGCCGCTGATCCGAACGCGAGCCGGTCCCGCCATGACACCTAACCGTCCCTACCTGATCCGGGCCCTCTACGACTGGATCCTGGACAACGACATGACCCCCCATCTGTTGGTGGATACCAGCCGCTCCCCCACCGTGGTGCCGACCCAGTTCGTTCAGGATGGCAAGATCGTCCTCAACATCAGCCCCGGTGCCGTCCGCGAGCTCGTTATCGGTAACGAACAGATCGTCTTCAACGCCCGCTTCTCGGGCCGTCCCATGGACGTCCTGGTCCCGGTGGAGGCCGTCATGGGGATTTATGCCCGCGAAAATGGTCATGGCATGCTTTTTCCCGAGGAAGAAGGGGATACCAGCCCCCCTTCGCCGCCCGAGCGGGGTCCCGCGCCCCCCCATCCCCAGCGCGGCAAGCCCCACCTCCGGGTCGTCAAGTAATTTTAATTCAGGCAAGCCCCCTGGGTCCCGGGGCACCTCGGTTCGGCCGCGGGTCAGCCGCTTACCCCCTCCGGTGCCGCTCGGCCTGCTCGGTGACCCGCTGCTGCGGATTACCCCCTGACGACGGGACCTCGGAGGGTGGGCACTGCCCACCCCCGGGGGCCAAGGGTGTTGGGTGTAGGGTGTAGGTCGGACTTCAGTCCGACGCGGCATGTCAGGTCAGACCAGGCGCTGTCGGGCTGAAGCCCGACCTACAGGACCTACAGGACCTACAGGCCCGACCCACACCGCGCAGGGTTAAGTTTTGTGGCACAGGGCCCAATCCATAGAAGGTGGATCAATGCGTACTGAATCTAGGTCAACCGTGGGTGTCCAGGACGGCGTTGCGGGCGAAAGGACAACGGCACGTAAGCCCTATGCGAGCCCCAGGCTGGAGAGCCTAGGCGACCTGCGCGACATCACCCTCGGTGGCTCGGGAGGGGCTGGCGAGCAGGGGGGCAGGAAAAGGAAGGTAGGCCGGGGCTAGGGCGCCTCTTCGCCCCGCGGCCTTGGCATTCCGCGGGGAGACAACCTTGGCGCCTGCCGCAGACCTCTCCACCGCCATTTCCAGGGCCGTAGATAGGTCGTAGGTAGGTCGTAGGTAGGTCGGGCTTTAGCCCGACACCGAGTAGGTCGAGCTTCAGCCCGACGTCGAGATAGAGGTAGTCGGGCTAACGCCCGACCCACGGTGATTAACCGCCAGGCTTGGACATGAGTCCGCCCTGGCTCGGCGCCTTGCCAGGCTAGAGGTCGACCTACCGCGCCGCATTCGACAGGGTCCCTTGCCGGAAGTCATCTCGGATGTTCGATAAATCCCCCGGTACCACCCTTGATTATCACCGCTCGATGCTGGTGGATACCACGCGCACGCGCGCATTCGAGCTTGCCATTCAGGCACGGGTCAAACCGGGCGACACGGTGGTCGATCTGGGGTGCGGGAGCGGCATCCTGACGTGCTTTGCTTGCCGCGCGGGGGCGCGCCGGGTTTATGCCGTGGAAGAGGGGCCGGTGATCGAACTGGCCAAGGCCGTCTGCCGCCTCAACGGGTTCGCGGAGCGGGTGGTCTTTATCAATGAGCGGTCCACGCGCGCCATTCTTCCCGAACCGGTTGACGTGATTGTGACGGAAACGATTGGCAATCTCGGGCTGGAAGAGGGGATACTCGGCTGGACGGCGGACGCCCGCCGGCGCTTTCTCAAACCCGGCGGCAGCCTGATTCCCGAGGCGATTGCGTTGTTCGCGACGCTGGTCGAACGGCCCGAGGCGTATCTCGACGCCAGCGACTGGTTGGCGTTGCCCTATGGTCTTGATTTCTCACCGGCGCGGACCCTCGCGTGCAACAACCCGGCGTGGGTCCCACTCCCACCCGAGGCCTGCCTCGGTGAGGCGGCCCTACTCGGGGAGGTCGATCTGGCCCGTAACGAGCGCGATGCCTGCGAGGGGCAGGCGGAGGTCATCGCCACCCGCGCCGGTATCTGTCACGGTGTCGGCGGCTGGTTTCGCGCCAAACTGACCGAATCGATCTCGCTGTCGAACGCACCGCCGCTCACCACCCCGAGCTGGAACCATGGCTTTTTACCCCTGGCGCAACCGCTGGCGGTGGCCGCCGGCGAGGTCTTTGCGCTGCGGGTGAGCGTTCACGGCAACGGCTCGCTGTGGCGGTGGGGGGTGCGGCGCCAAGCGGCAACCGGGCATGGCGATGCCGAGCCGGCGCTCCAATCGACGCTGGCGGGACAGTTCCTGTCGATGGCCGATCTTCGCAAAGGCGCGGGACACGCTGTTCCGCGGCTGGGGGCCAAAGGGGAGGCCCACCGCTTCATCCTCGAATCCATGGACGGCTCGCAGAGTCTGGATGCCATCGCCGCGGCGGTGGCGGTCCGCTTCCCGGCGGCTTTCCCCGATCCCAAGGAGGCGGCCGGCCTCGTCCGTCGTCTCTCACGGCGGTTCGCCGCCTAGGCCGGTAGGTAAGCTCATAGGTCGGACTTCAGTCCGACTCCGGTTCCGGCCGCCGCTGTGCCATGGTCGGGCTGAAGCCCGACCTACCGTCCGACATCAGCCCGACATCAGCCAAATGCTGTCCCAGTGAGGATAGTCACCCAGGCGCTCGACCAATCCCGCCCGCAGGGGATTCGCGACGATGTAGCGCGCAACGTTGATCCGGTCTTCGTCCTTGCGCAGCGCATGGTCATGGAATGCGGGTTGCCAGCAGGTCCCCTGGTGGCCGGCGCCTATTGATCTCACGCGCACTCGCGCCTTTGAATCTCCGCATCAGTGCCGAGAGATCACCCTTTGTTGTCAGCGACACCAGGCCATGGCAGTGATCGGGCATCAAGACCCAGGCCAGCCAGATACCGAGCCCGGCGGCTGGTATCTCCCGTAGGACCCCGATGACGGTGCGGGCCAAGTAGAGGTCGGTGAACAGGGGTAGTCTTCCCTGGAGGACGGTCGTGACGAAGGATTCGCGACCGGGTTCCGAGTAGCGGCCCTTGCGAAGGTCGTTGTAGCTCATGGCGCTCTCTTGTTATGTCCGACCTACCATCCGGTCTTTTGGGCCAGGTGGCTCAGCCACAACTCAAGGCTAATGACCTTCCATAACCAGTAGATTTCCTGTCCGTCGAGCTGACCTTGCCGCGATAGCGCATACCGGAGCCATTCGCCGCGCACGAACCCCATGCGCTCGCTCCGTGCCCCCGTGAGAATCGATCGTACGGTATCGGTCTCACGCTCGAACAAGCCGATGCGGGTCAGGACCTCGAAATCGGTCTTGAATGGCCGTTCGCGGACTGCCTCGGGCAACAACCCTTGCATGGCATTGCGTTGGACCCAGCGGCCCCGCCAGGGTCGGCCAAGCTGGTCGGCGGGCAGGGCCATGGCCAATTCGACCAAACGGCGATCGAAGTAAGGTGTTTCGGATTCCAGGCCATGGCGATGGTAGAAGGCGCGCCCGTCGCTGAGCATGGATGGCCAGGTGCTGACAGACAACATGCTCAGGCGGACCCATTGCGCCGGTTGGGTGAATCTCCGGTGCCGCGGGTCGTCGCGGGCACGCTCCTGTAACCCTACCCGTTGGGCGAAGAGTGGGTGCAGGGGGGGGGGCATGATGGGCGGGACGGGGCTTGAGCCTGCGCAGGTTACGCTTGAGACCCGCAGGCAGAAGTTGACGAAGGCCGTGATGCATGAGATCGCGTTGCCAGCAGACGTATTCGCTGTTGGCGCGCCAATGCCGGAAGAGTTCCCGGAAACGCCACTCCCGGAGCAGCTCCGCTGCCCAGTAATCACCGCCGAGGAAAAGCTCATCCCCATACAGCCCGCTGAGCAGCACCCGACAGCCGGCGGCACGCGCGGCTTCGGCCACCGCGACCACCAGCCATGAGTACGCCTCACACCAGATGTAATCACGCTCCACGGGCCAGCGCGGCAGATCCCTGAGCGCCCACTTGTCGTCGCAGGGAAGGTAATGCGCATCCAGACCGTAGCGCTCCGCTACTGGCAGTATGTACTCACGCTCGTCGCTGGCCTTGTGCGGGTCGAACACGTAGGAAAAGGTTTTCAGCCGTGATTGGGTGGGATGGGTGCGCGGCAGTAGTCCGGTGGTGATCGCGGCGAGCAGGGTCGAGTCGAGCCCGCCGCTCAGGGAAAGCCCGATGGGGCCGATCGAGCGCATGCGGCAGCGGGTGGCGGCGGTTAGTATCTCCCGGAAATGCTCGGCATACTCGCGGTCGTCCCGATAACGGATGCGGGCCTCTGGGTCGATATCCCAATATCGGCGCTTGCGGGTGCCCTGGCCGGTTATTGTCAGGGAGTGGGCTGGGGCGACGTACAAGATCGACTGGAAGAAGGTCTCTTCCTGCTCGTGAGTTAGGTCGGCCAGGTAGTCGGCGACCTTGCCCTCGTTGATGCGTGCCTCCCAGTCCGGCGAGTCCAGGATCTGGCCGATTTCGGAGGCGAACAGGCAGCGCCGCCCGTCAAAGTGATAACAGAGACCCCGCCCACCCAGCGCATCGCGCGCCAGGAAGAGCCGCCGTTCGGCCAGGTCCCACACCGCGAATACGAAGTCGCCGAGCAGCCGTTCGGGGCAGGTCTCGCCCCAGCGCCGGAAGGCGGCAAG
>JBATOB010000321.1:0-11174 GCA_049290655.1 Chromatiaceae bacterium
CGATGCCCAGCAGGCCGCCGCTGAACAGGCTGTTGCGGACGACATGGTTGGCTTCTACCACCCGAGCCGGTGGCACTCAACACGGAGGTATCAGTCACCCCGTGCTTACGAGCAATCAATGGCTGAGCAAGCACTTATCGCGGTGTCCGAAAAAACTTGACCACGACATATTTAGACAGTCTCTTAAACCGCTGTCCGATTTTCGGGGTCCACTATACGGTGCGCGACCTGCTGATGAATCGTAGCGACGTACACCATGTTTATCCGAAGCAACATTTGAAAACTCAGGGGCTCTCACGGGGCCGCTATAACCAAATCGCAAATTTCGTCCTGGCTCAGAGCGAGATCAACATCGCCATCGGCGATAAGCCCCCGGCCCGCTATTTCAAGGAACTGGCCGAGCAGGTGAACGGCGGCAATAAAAAGTATGGTGGCATCGCGAATACGGATGATCTACGCATCAATCTCAGGATGAGCTGTGTACCCGAATCAATGCTGGATGGTGAAATTCCCGATTACAACGATTTCCTTGAGCAACGCCGCAAGCTCATGGCCCTCAAAATCAAGACCTGGTTCGAGGCATTGTGACGGGCACCCAGGCCCCTGCCGGGCCATCGACACCCTTCCTGTCCCCTCAACCCTTCAAATCGCCGACCCACCATGGGGTAAGAGCGGATTCGCCAACCCCCCACCCGACCCAGATTACCCCCGCTAGCGTGATTAGCGTAGAGTTCCAGGGCCTCCTCGGCGCGATGAAGCTCGGTGATATCCCGCGCCGTGCCATGGGAGACCAGGGGTGTCCATTTGCCCGGCCGCGCCAAGCGCTGGGCGTCACGCAACTGAGTGACGGAGTGTCCCAGCGCATCCTCGGCCTGTTTAGGCGCGGTGATATCCCTGAAGACCGCCAGAATCTCGCCTGCCGGCAACCGGGTCACCTGTAATTTCCAGCCAGAGGTTGGCATCGCCAACCTGGTAGGCGGTGAGACCGGCCGTTTCGCTGCCCCCCCCTCGCGCCCCGGGTCTTCTTGAGCTAGGCTTTGACCATCCCCTCCCCAGCCCCGACCCGGAAAGCTCATGAAGGCCGCCATCACCCCTCTCTGCCTCCTGCCAGCCTTGCTATGGAGTCATGCCACCATGGCAACTACCGCCGAAGAAAGACGCAGCACCCTGGATGACCAGACCGCGGTCGCGGTGACCATCTACAACGAGGACCTGGCCCTGGTAAAGGACCGCCGCCAACTGGAGCTGCCGGTCGGGGGGCTGGATCTGGCCTTTCGCGATGTCAGTGCCCGCATTCAGCCGGAGACGGCCTTGCTGCGGGGCCTGACCGAGGGCGCCAACCTCAAGGTCATCGAGCAGAATTTCGACTTTGACCTGCTCACCCCGGGCAAGCTGCTGGAGAAATACGTCGGCCGCCCGGTCGGGGTCATCAAGGTCCACCCCACCACCGGCGAGGAGACCGAGGAGGAGGCCCTGGTGCTCGCCGTCACCGAGGGGACCGTGCTGCGCATCGGCGACCGCATCGAGACCGGGCAGCCCGGCCGCATCGTCTTTCGCGAACTGCCGCCCAACCTGCGCGACCGCCCGACCCTGATCATGAAGCTGGACAACGGCCTTGCCGGCCCCCAGGAACTGGAGTTGTCCTACCTGACGGCGGGCCTCTCCTGGAAGGCTGATTACGTCGGGGAACTCGCCGCCGACGACAGCCATCTCGACCTCACCGGCTGGGTCACGCTCAACAACACCAGCGGCACCGCTTACCGCGATGCCCAGCTCCAGCTCGTCGCCGGGGATGTCAATCGGGTGCGGGACCTGCCCAGCCCGGCCATGCAAAAGGAGGGCATGCGCATGATGGCCGCCGCGGCCCCCATGATGGAGGAGGAGGCCCTGTTCGAATATCACCTCTACAGTCTGGCCCGGCCCACCACCATCGCCGACAATCAGTCCAAGCAGGTGGCCCTGCTGGCGGCGCAGGGCATACCCGCGCGTAAGGAGCTGATCTTCAAGGGTAACGATTATTACTATCGTGCCCAGCAAGGCGAGATCGGCGTCAAGCTCAAGGCCAGCGTCTTCCTGGAAATCGATAACCGCGAGGAGGCCAACCTGGGGTTACCCCTGCCCAAGGGCGTGGTCCGCATCTACAAGAAGAATTCCCAGGGCACGGCCCAGTTCGTGGGCGAGGATCGCATCGACCACACCCCGAAAAACGAGACCCTGCGCCTCAAGCTCGGCGAGGCCTTCGACGTGACCGCCGACAAAACCCAGACCGACTTCGTCAAGCTCTCCGGCACGGGACCCTGGCAGTACCAGTTCGAGACCGCCTACCGCCTCCGCCTGCGCAACGCCAAGCCGGAGGCCATCACGGTCAAGGTCCGGGAACCCATCCCCGGCGACTGGAAGATTCTAGAATCCAGTCATCCGCACCAGAAGGTCAGCGCCAACCTGGCCGAGTGGGAGATCAAGATCCCCGCCGAGGGCGAGACGGTACTCACTTACCGGGTGCGGGTGCGGTTCTGAGTAAGAGGCTCAATCCTCCGGCCGCATGTGCGGGAAGAGCAGGACGTCGCGAATGGAGGCGGAATCCGTGAAGAGCATGACCAGGCGGTCGATACCAATGCCCTCGCCGGCGGTGGGGGGCATGCCATGTTCCAGGGCACGAACATAGTCGGCGTCGAAGTGCATGGCCTCCTCGTCGCCGGCGTCCTTTTCCTCCACCTGTTTCCTGAACCGCTCGGCCTGATCCTCGGCGTCGTTCAACTCGGAGAAGCCATTGGCCAACTCGCGGCCGCCGACGTAAAACTCGAAGCGGTCGGTGACGAAGGGATCCTGATCGTTACGACGCGCCAGGGGCGAGACCTCGGTCGGATACTGGGTGATAAAGGTCGGGTCCTTGAGCTGGTGCTCGGCAACCTTGTCGAAGATCCCCATTTGCACCTTGCCCAACCCCCAGCTTGGCTTGAAGGTGAGACCTAGCCGCTTGGCCAGGGCGCGGGCCGGCTCCAGGCTATCGATATCCTCGGGCGCTATGTCCTCGCCATAACGCAGGATGGCCTCGCGCACCGTCAGGCGGGTGAAGGGCCGGCCAAAGTCATAGGTCTCCCCCTGGTACTCGACTTGGGTGGAGCCCGTCACCTCCAGGGCCATGCCGCGCAGCAGGTCCTCGGTCAAATCCATCAAATCCTCGTAATCCGCGTAGGCCTCGTAGAACTCGACCATGGTGAACTCGGGATTGTGACGGGTGGAGAGTCCCTCGTTGCGGAAGTTACGATTGATTTCATAGAGCTTTTCGAAGCCGCCCACCACTAGCCGCTTGAGATAGAGCTCAGGGGCGATGCGCAGGAACAACTGCATGTCCAGGGCGTGGTGATGGGTGACAAAGGGCCGCGCCGCCGCGCCGCCGGGGATCACCTGCATCATGGGCGTCTCCACCTCCAAGTAGCCGCGGCTGTCCAGATAGCCGCGCAGGTACTGGATGATGCGGGTGCGGGCGCGGAAGGTCTTGCGGGCGCACTCGTTCATGATGAGGTCCAGGTAGCGCTGGCGATATTTGCTTTCCTGGTGAGTCAGGCCGTGGAACTTCTCCGGCAGGGGCCGCAGGGCCTTGGTGAGGAGACGCAGGGACTCGACGCGGATCGACAACTCGCCGGTCTTGGTCTTGAAGAGGACGCCCTCGGCGCCGAGAATGTCCCCCAGATCCAGATCGCGCTTGAACCAGCCATAGACCTCCTCGCCCAGGGTGTCGCGCTGGACGAACAACTGGATTTGGCCGGACATATCCTGGAGATGCACGAAGCTGGCCTTGCCCATGACCCGCCGGCTCATGAGCCGCCCGGCGACCTTGACCCTCAGGCTCAAGGCCTCCAGTTCCTCGGGCCCCCGGTCGCCATACTCCGCCAGCAGTTCCCCCGCCACCACGTTGCGGCGAAAATCATTGGGAAAGGCAATGCCGTTCTCGCGCAGGGCGCGCAGCTTCTCCCGCCGCTGGGCGATGAGCTTGTTTTCGTCGAGGGCTTGATCCGGGTTGTTCATGGGAATCCGTTTTTTCCTTGCAGGCTCTTGCCTGGGACATGACTGATGGGGTTTGGTACCGGCCCGGGTACCTGCCTTTCATGGGTACCCGGAGAGGTCTCCTGGGTCCCGGCGGCGACTAGCTGATCATTATGGCCCAGAAGCAGCCTTGGGCTCTAATCATCAGGGCCCCGTTAGAGGCACCGGGTCTTCATCATCCAATGCAGTAATAGGAAAGGCCTGGGTTATCCCTTCAGGGCAATGAGGTCAGTCCCGCGAGGCGGTATTGTCTGGGGCGACGACGGTGAGCGGTCGCCGCAAGCGTGCGTGGATTAAGCTCCACCCCAGATCCTGGCGGGCACTCAGGCAATCTCGATCAGGCGCTCCCCGGAGGTGAGGGCATGCTCGATATCCGGCAGAAGCTTGACGAACCAAGCCAGCAGTTCGCGCCGAGTCGAGTGGCCGATGCGGACCCATACTACCGCCGCGCCATCGGGGTCGAGAGATTGGAGCATCACAAAGTCCTCGTCCTTGGTGACCAAGACGGCGTCAACAGCCAGGCCCGTGCCCAGATGAGGCGGTCGGAGGCATCCAATAATCCGCAGTCCAAGACATGCTCCGCCTCGTGTCCTCGTTGAGCGAGCCACCGGGCCAAGGCGGGAGGCAGTTGGGCATCCACCAGAAAACGCATCCTCAGGCCACCCGCAAGACGAGGTGGTCCGCTTGCCGCGCCGCATATACCAGCGCGGCGGTAATATCGGCATCCTCCAGATAGGGATAGTCCTCCAAAATCTCTGCGCGGAGGGCACCCGCCGCAAGCAGGTCAAGCAGGTCTTTGACCCGGATACGCATCCCGCGCAGGCAGGGCCGGCCGCCGCAGATATCTGGATTCATGGTAATGCGTTGCAACAAGGGGTTTTCCGGCATTTTCTATTCTCCGGGGTGCCAAGCCTGACAAGCAGGCAAGCTGGCCTACGCTAGGGTAAAGCCGAGGCGGGGCGCGGCGACTGCTAGGAGCGATCGTCCGCCAGGGGCCAGGGTCGGATAGCCGCCCTGGCTGTTCACGTCTTGCAACCCCGGACCAGCCGGCTGGTGGCCAGGGGAGGCAAGCCCCCGTCATCCTCGACTTCTCGTTGTAGAGGGTGCGACTAGCCGGAGCCAGGCACCCTTACTATGGGGTTAATTGTATCCCTGGAACCATCAGGGTGGCGACCGCCTTAGAGCCAATTGGCCGGAGAACCCCATTCCCCCAGGTCACTGGCGCAATAGCCGACTGGAATCTGACGCAAGAGCGCCCCCATCCTGATTGCCCGGCACTCGCAAGTCCCGCGCCGCATGCCCCCGCGACACCAGCCGCTTCAGCAGCTTGAGCAGGTCATCGACATAGGTGAAGACCACCGGGATAACCAGGAGACTCAGAAAGGTGGAGGTGATGAGCCCGCCGATGACGGCGATGGCCATGGGGGCACGGAAGCTGGGCTCGGCGCCCAGACCCAGGGCCACCGGTAACATGCCGGCGCCCATGGCAAGGGTGGTCATGACGATGGGGCGGGCGCGTTTGTGGCAGGCATCCAGGATGGCCTGGCGGCGCTCCATGCCGTGCTCCCGCCGGGCGACGATGGCATATTCCACCAGCAAGATGGAGTTCTTGGTGACAATGCCCATCAGCATGAGAACGCCGATGATGGAGGGCATGGAAAAGCTGTTACCGGTCAGCAGCAGGGCCAGGAAGGCCCCACCCAGGGACAGGGGTAGGGCGGCCAGGATGGTGAAGGGCTGCAGGAAATCATGAAAGAGCAGGACCAGCACCGCATAGATGCAGAGGACACCGATGAGCATGGCGGTGCCAAAGGAGGCGAAGAGCTCGGCCATGCGCTGGGCATCCCCCTGTTCGACCCGGCTCACCGCGGGCGGCAGATCCTTGAGCGCCGACAGGGCATTGGCCTCCGCCAGTACGGCGCCGAGCTGGCGCCCCCCCAATTCGACGTCGATGCTGACATTGCGCATCCGATCCACCCGATCAATCTGGGCCGGGCCGCTCCCCAGGCTCAGGCTGGCGACGGCGGACAGGGGCACCGATCCCACCTTGGCGGGGACGCGCAACTGGGCAATGGCCTCAAGGTCCGTGCGCAGGGCCCGGTCCAGGCGCACCCGGATGGGAATCTGGCGCTGGGGGAGATTGAGCTTGGGCAGGTTGACCTTGAAGTCACCGGAGGTCGCCACCCGCACCGCCCCCGCCAGGGCGGAGGTCGTCACGCCCAGGTCCGCGGCGCGGGCGAAGTCCGGCCGGATCTGGATCTCCGGTCGCTGGAGGCTGGCCCCGGAGGTGACGTTGCCCACCCCTTGCAGGGTGCGCAGGTCCCGCTCCACGGCCTTGGCGGCGGCGGCGAGGGCAATGGGGTCATCACTCGCGAGCGATATCTGCAACTTCTCGCCGGATTGAGTGGCACCCACCGCGATCCGCACGCCGGGCAGTGCCCCCAGGCGCTCGCGCAGCTCCCGCTCCACCTGGGCTTGGGTAAGGTCACGGTCATGGCGATGGACGAGCCGGAGGGTCAGGGTCGCCAGGCGCACATCCTTGGCCCCGCCGACCGCCAGGGGCCCCTGGCCCGAGGTGCTGCCAACGGCGGTGAAGATGCCAAGAACCTCCTTCATGGGCGCGAGTAAGTCGCGGGCCCGCTCCGCCGCCAACCGCGTGTCATCCAGGGAACTGCCTGGGGGCAGCTCCAGCTTGATGCTGGTCATGCCCCGGTCGGCGGCGGGGACGAACCCCTTGGGCAGCAGGGGCAGCAGTTGCATGGAGCCGACAAAGAACAGGATGGCGGCCAAGGCCGTGGTCTTGCGGTGATCCAGGCACCAGCGGGCGGCGGCCAGATAGCCGGTCATGATCAGGCTGTCGCTGTTGCCTTCCGGGTGGGCCTTGAGAAGATAGGCGGCCATCATGGGGGTCAGCAGACGCGCCACCATGAGCGAGGCGACCACCGACACCGCGGCGGTGATGCCGAACTGGACGAAGAACTTGCCCGGCACCCCGCCCATGAAGGCCGTCGGCAGGAACACCGCCACCAGGGTCAGGGTCGTGGCGATGACCGCCAGCCCGATCTCGTCCGCCGCCTCCATGGCCGCCTGGAAGGGGGGCTTACCCATGCGCAGGTGGCGCACGATGTTCTCGATCTCGACGATGGCGTCGTCCACCAGGATGCCCACCACCAGGGCCATGGCCAGCAGGGTCAGGATGTTGAGACTGAACCCCAGCCACAGCATGGCCGCGAAGGTCGGGATGATGGAGAGCGGCAGGGCCACGGCGGCGATCAAGGTCGCGCGCCAGTCCCGCAGGAACCAGAAGACCACCAGGATCGCGAGGAGCGCCCCCTCGTAGAGCAGTTCCATGGACCCCTGATAGTTGTCCAAGACCGGGTCCACGAGGTTGAAGGCCTCCTGAATGCGCACGTGGGGATGCAGGGTCTCCAGGCGCGCCACCGCCGCCTGGACGGCCTGGGCGACCGCCACCTCGCTGGCCCCCCGGATACGGGTCACCTCGAAGGCCACCACCGGCGCCCCGTCCAGCAGGGCGCTGGAGCCGCGTTCCGCGAAGGAATCGGTAACCGTACCCAGATCCCCCAGGCGCACCCGCCGCCCATCCGCGAGCGGGATGATCAGCTCCGCGATGTCCCCCACGGTAGCCACGGCGCCCAGGCTGCGGACCGACTGTACGGCCCCGCCGATATCCCCGCGCCCGCCCGAGGCATCCTGTTGGACCCGCTTCAACTGGGCGGAGATGGCCTCGGCGGTCACCCCGAGGGCCTGCATGCGGGCGCTGTCGAGATCCACGTGGACCTCCCGGTCCACCCCCCCGACCCGGGCCACCTGACCCACGCCCTTGACCGCCAACAGGGCCTTGGCGACCTCGTTGTCCACGAACCAGGACAGGGCCTGCTCGTCCATACGCTCCGAGGCCACCGTGTAGGTCACGATGGGTGAACCGGAGGTGGTGACCTTGGAGACCACCGGGTCCGTCATGTCCTGGGGCAGGTCGGCGCGCACGCTGTCCACGGCGTTACGCACCTCATTCAAGGCCACCTCGGTATTCTTCTCGATTTGGAACTCGACCCGGATGGTGGCGCTGCCATCGCTCAGGGTGGTGCGGATGTGCTCGATCCCCCCCAGGGAGGCGATTTTGTCCTCGATTTTGCGCGCGACCTCGGTCTCCAATTGCGCCGGGTCCGCCCCTTCCAGGCTCGCGGTGACGGTAATGGTGGGCAGTTCCACGTCCGGGAAGTTCTGTATCCCGAGGGCGTGAAAGCTCATCATCCCGATGATGGTCAGGAAGCCAAACAGCAGGATCGCCGGGACCGGGTGGCGAATGGACCAGGAGGAGACGTTCATTGGCCAGCGCTCGCGGACGGCACCTGCCCCTCATGATCAGGGGCGGTCGCGGGCGGGGACTCGACCCGCACCCGGTCGCCATCGTTGAGGAAGGCCCCACCCGCCGCCACGATCCGGGCCGCCGTATCCAGACCGGACAGGATCTCCACCCGACCCTCGCCGCGGCGTCCGGTCTCGACCTTACGCTGGGCAACCCGGTCCTCGTCCCGGACCTCGAACACAAAGCTCGAGCCATCGCGCAGGACCACGGCGGACTCGGGCAGGGTCAGGGCCTGGCCCGCCCCCACCCGAATATGGCCCTGGGCGAACATGCCGGGGCGCGCCGGGCCGCCGATCGGGAGGTCCACATAAACCAGACCGTAGCGGCTGATGGGGTCCAGGGTTGGGGACGGCATCCGCACCTTGCCCGTCACCGTCTCCCCACCCGGCAATCGGATGCGGGCCTCTTGCCCGGGCTTGATTTGGGCGAGTTGCTCGGCGGTGACCTCCGCGCGCCACTCCACCCGCCCCTGACGCACCAGGCGGAACAACTCGGTGCCGACCTGGACCACGGTCCCCAGGGTGGCGCCCCGGCTGGAAATGACCCCATCGTCCACCGCCAGGACCTGAGTCTGCTTCAAGCGGATCCGTTCCATCTCCAGGGCCGCCTCCGCCGCCGCCAGATTGGCCTTGGCGGCCTCCTCCGCGATCAGGTATTGGGTGATTTGCTGCTCGGACATGGCGCCCTTGTCCTTGACGTTGCGCGCCCTGTCGCCATTGGCCCGCGCCTCCGCCAGAGCGGCCCGGACCTGGGCTACCCGCGCCGCCTGCTGGTCCAGATCAGCCTTCACCGTATCCTGGTCCAGGATCGCCAGCACCTGACCAAGACGGACCTCATCACCCACGTCCACCGCCACCTGCATCACCCGCAGGCCGCCGGTCCCGGCGGCGATGACCCCCTCCTGCCAGGCGAAGAGCCCGCCGCTCGCCGCGATCACCCGGGGCCAGTCAACCGCCAGGGGACCGACGAGATTCACGGCCAAGGCCGGGTTAGGCGAGGCATTGGCTAGGGCCTTGCCAGCCTCCGGGTCGGCACCGACCGCTCGGTAGGAGGCCAGGACGGCCAGCAGGCCAGCCGCGACCAGGGTGATCAGGACCCAACCGGTCTTAGCTTTCATGCGGATTCTCCCATGCTGGCCCCGGCTGGCGCGGGGCCTGAAGGACATCCCTTCGATGACAAGGCGATAATATAGTCATTTGATGTAACAAGTATATCATAGAATTATTGGACCTAAGAATATATGACTAAAAAACATGATGTTAGATTCGCGCTCTTGTCCAGTTATCATATAAAGCGACTATAGTGCGATGACGTGGGAGACTCTCTCCCGGAGGTCCTGGGCTTAGGGATTCCCGCCCCGAGTTGCCGGCCATGACCCAGAGGGTCAAAAGCCGCTCTTCAGACTGGCCTCGATGAAGGGATCAAGATTGCCGTCGAGCACCGCCTGGGTGTTGGCGGTTTCCAGGTTGGTGCGCAAGTCCTTGATCCGCGACTGGTCGAGGACATAGGAGCGGATCTGGCTACCCCAGCCGATATCGGACTTGGTGTCCTCGACCGCCTGCTGAGTCTCGCGGCGCTTTTGCATCTCCAGTTCATAAAGCTTGGCCTTGAGCTGTTTCATGGCCTGATCCTTGTTCTTATGCTGGGAGCGGTCGTTCTGACACTGGGTGACGAGGCCCGTGGGCAGGTGGGTCAGGCGCACGGCGGATTCGGTACGGTTGACGTGCTGGCCACCAGCACCGCTGGCGCGATAGACATCCACGCGCAGGTCCGCGGGATTGATGTCGATCTGCACCGTGTCGTCGATCTCCGGCGACACGAAGACGGCGGCGAAGGAGGTATGGCGCCGATTGCCGGAGTCGAAGGGGGATTTGCGCACCAGGCGGTGTACCCCCGTCTCGGTGCGGAGCCAGCCAAAGGCGTAATCGCCCTCGAAGCGAATGATGGCGGACTTGATACCGGCGACTTCGCCGGGCGATACCTCCATCAGGTCCGTCTTGAAGCCGCGGCGCTCGCCCCAGCGCAGGTACATGCGCAAGAGCATCTCCGCCCAGTCCTGGGCCTCGGTGCCGCCGGAACCAGACTGGATGTCGAGGAAGGCATTGTTGGCGTCCATGGGCCCCGCGAACATACGCCGGAACTCCAGGTTCGCCACTTGGCGCTCGAAGTCCACCAAGTCCGCCGCCACCGAGTCCACCGTCGCCTCGTCGCCCTCGTCCACCGCCATGGCCAGCAGGTCGGTGGCGTCGGCGAGCCCGGCCTCCATGCGGTCGATGGTCTCGACCACCAGTTCCAGCCCCGCCCGCTCCCGGCCCAGGGTCTGGGCCCGCTCCGGATCATTCCAGACCTTGGGGTCCTCGAGTTCCAGCCGGACCTCGGTCAGGCGTTCCTGCTTGTTTTCATAGTCAAAGATACCCCCTAAGGGACGCTACGCGGCCCTTGAGGTCATTGATTGCGCCCACGATGGGATTGATGTCCTGCATGCCAGCCTCCGGGCCGAGAAAACATGGCATTTTAGCCGATCCAGGACCCGCGGGCGGAAGATTCCGATGATCTTGCGACGCCTGCTCAACCGCCAGGTCTTCCCGCGGGTGAACCCTTAATTCGGAAAGCCGGGGCTAGGGATACAGGCTTTTTTGCCATCAAGGCGAGGTGAACTCGATGCCAGCCCTGGTTGCCTCATCCTCCATGGTATGCAGGTCGCGATGCTGGGTCTCCGTACTGATCAAGAGGGCGATGA
>JBATOB010000322.1:0-1916 GCA_049290655.1 Chromatiaceae bacterium
GGAAGCGAGCACCCTAGTGCTACTCGCTGAGTAATATATGGCAAGCTTATTGCTAATTTAATTTCCAACGGCGCCTACTCTCGGAAATTACCTGCTGGGTCACTCGCATGAAGACGCCCACTCCACGGAAGACGAGCTTCGAGAAAAAGATTCTCGACAACTTGAATACCGCTGTCCTTTTATTTGACAAGGACTTGCGCCTCATCCATATCAATCCGGCCGGTGAGATGCTGTTCGATGTGAGCGCCCGCTATGTGCTGGGCGTCCAGGCCATGGATATCCTCATCTGTCCTGGCGACGCCGTCGAGAACCGGCTCCGCCAAGCGGCCCAAACTCGTCAGCCCTTCACCGAGCGTGAGATCAACATTGTCCTGGTTGATGGACGGACCATCCGGGTGAATTGCACCGTGCTGCCCATTCACCAATTCAGGGCGGAGGTGGAACTCCTGGTTGAGTTGCACCAGATCGATCGCCAGCTTCGCATCAGTCGCGAGGAGCACCTGCTGTCTCAGCACCAAGCCACCCAAGCCCTGATTCGCGGCTTGGCTCACGAGATTAAGAACCCCCTCGGCGGGTTACGCGGCGCGGCCCAACTGCTGGAACAGGAACTACCCGACAAGTCCCTGCGCGAATACACCCGCATTATCATTGAGGAAGCTGACCGCCTCCAGGGCCTCATGGACCGCATGCTGGGTCCCAATCGCCTGCCCAAGCCGGGCAAGGTCAATATCCACTCTCTTCTGGAGCGGGTGCGCAGCCTGATATTGGCGGAACACCCCAATGGACCCCTGATCGATCGGGACTATGACCCAAGCATCCCGGAACTCATGGCCGACGGGGATCGGCTCCTCCAGGCCCTGCTCAATTTGGTGCGTAACGCCGCCAAGGCTACTGGCCCGTCCGGCCGGGTCGTGCTGCGTACCCGGGTGTTGCGCCAGTTCACCATGGGCGGGAAGCGTCACCGTCTCGTGCTCCGCGTCGAGGTTCACGATAACGGCCCCGGCGTACCTCTGGAGTTGCAGGAGCGCATCTTTTTTCCCATGGTCACGGGCCAGGCAGGGGGTACCGGTTTGGGGCTGCCCATTGCCCAAGAATTGGTCAACCAGCATGGCGGCCTGATCGAGTGCGAGAGCCACCCTGGCGAGGCCCGATTCTTCGTCTATCTGCCGTTGGAGACATGACATGACTAAGGCACCCAAGGTCTGGGTCATCGATGATGACCGCTCCATCCGCTGGGTGCTGGAGCGGGCACTGCGCAAGGCGGAAATGGACGTCACCTGCTTTTCCAATGGCGTGGGCGTCATGGATATTCTGGAGCGCGATCAGCCGGACGCCATCCTTTCCGATGTCCGTATGCCTGGTATCGATGGTTTGGAACTCCTAGGCCAGATCACCGCTCGCTATCCGTCCCTGCCCGTCATTATCATGACGGCTCACTCGGATCTGGATAGCGCCGTGTCGGCCTTCCATGGCGGTGCCTTCGAATACCTCCCCAAGCCCTTCGATCTCGACGAAGCCGTCGCTCAGGTTCGCCGCGCTTGTCGTCATCAGACCCAGGAAGGGGGGCCGCCGGAAGAGCCCATGCCGAAGGGTGCCGAGATTATCGGCGAGGCCCCGGCCATGCAGGAGGTCTTTCGCGCCATTGGCCGTCTCGTTCGATCCAATATCACGGTATTGATCAACGGGGAGTCGGGTACGGGCAAGGAACTCGTCGCCCGCGCGCTCCACCGCCATAGTCCGCGTACCGATAAGCCCTTCATCGCCCTCAATATGGCGGCAATCCCGCACGATCTGCTGGAATCAGAACTCTTCGGTCATGAACGGGGGGCCTTCACGGGCGCCCAGGCGCGGCGCGAGGGTCGCTTTGAGCAAGCCCATACCGGCACCCTCTTCCTCGATGAGATCGGTGACATGCC
>JBATOB010000323.1:0-3117 GCA_049290655.1 Chromatiaceae bacterium
GAGTGGGCGGTGACCAGTTTCTTTGCGGGAGCCGCAGATACTATGCGCAAGCTCTGGTCGCAAACGAGTGGAAGACCTTCTTTGCTTGCCTGGAGGCGGATCGTTGCGATGTGGGACTTAGCAGGAGCTTGTGGTGGGTATTTCGCCATGGGTGCTACCCCCTTCTGCCAGATAGCGCCAGACAGCTCTTTCGCAAGATCATAATCGGTAATCGAAGTGGCGGCGTTGACAGGCAAGCCTGGCTGAAGCCCCCCATGGAACGGGTGATCCGGCAAAGGCGTGATCAACATAATCGTTCACGCACCGAGAGAAAGAGGCGGGGCGGGCCGCGCGAACAGGAGCCGGTGCTCTCGGACGGCTACTTGGCGCACGCGCTCGAACTCGAGGAACGCTTGGCCGCGAGTGTGGGCATCGAATTGCGCCGCCCCTTTTTCGATTCAAACTTTGTTCAATTGGCCTGTAGTATACCCGACCGGTTTAAGTTGCGGGGGCGCATCGACAAGTACCTGCACCGAAAAGCAATGACGGGGCGGCTTCCGGAAACCATAATCATGCGCGAGACCAAGGCTGAGTTCTCGATAACATTAAGATGGTACAAGTCTGAACTCCAGGAGATGTTCACCCAAGAGGCAAGCTACTGGGCGTGTGATTGGGTGGATTCGGGTAAGGTGGCGAAGCTGCATAGCCTTGGGGATCATTTGCCCCATTCAAGTATGCCTGCGAGGATGCTATGGACCCTCTTCGGATGTAAGGCGCTCGATTCAAAACCCGGACGTGGTCCACCGAGGCATACCGTTTCAAACCTCACGCTTAATTAGACGACAGAGGAATTAGCAATGACAGAAATAGCGACGAAAATGAACGCACCCCAGGGCAAACCGCTCCCAGAGAAGCGGCTATACCGACAGCCCGCCCTACAGGTTTTTGGCAAGCTGCACCTTATGACTCAGGGATCGGGTGGGAGCGGGTTAGATGCGGGTAATACGCATACGAAGAAGTCTGATCGACTTGCCAAAGAAAGAATAATTCGTATCGGAACCCATCCCCTCGGCATTGGCCTCTACCTCTTCGACTACAAGCCCGAGCATCGGGACGCATGGGGCCATGGGAGACAGTTTGGCGTGATGGCGGACGAAGTCGAAGCAATAATGCCGCAAGCCGTATCAGTGGATCCGGACGGCAACAAAGTGGTGAACTACGGCCTGTTGGGGATCAGCCATACCCTTCAGTAGGGCGCACGCCGCAGCGGTTCGAGTCACATGCTGGAAGAGCACCTGGATTATGTCGCAGACCGCGTAAGACTCGACCAGTTTAAGGTGGCCATCGCCAGGGTGCTGAAGCCCGGCAATTGCGTCGCGGACCTGGGATGTGGCTCCGGAATCCTGGGTATGTTGTGCTTGCAGGCGGGCGCGGTCCGGGTGTTCGCCATTGACTCCACGGCCATGATCGAGGTGGCTAGGGAAACACTAACGCGCGCTGGCCTGGGCGACCGAAGCGTCTTCGTCCCAGGCCATTCCCACCGTGTTGACCTGCCCGAGCCAGTCGATGTGGTGATCTGCGACCACGTCGGCTATTTCGGCTTTGATTACGGCATTGTGCATACGCTCCAGGATGCGCGGCGGCGGTTCCTCAGACCCGGGGGCAGCTTGATTCCCGCCCGGATCCGACTTCAGCTTGGCGCGGTCGAGTCCGAAATCTGTCGCGACAAGGCCGAGGGCTGGCGGGCGGAGGGCGTACCCGCCGAATATCACTGGTTGCGTCAATACGCCAGCAACGCCAAGTATGCGGTCGAGTTGCCCCGCGAAGCCGTGTTGGGCGCGCCTGCCGAGTTGGGCGACATCGACTTGAATGCCGACAATCCGGACTTCTTCTCCTGGACCGCGGAGCTGCGCATCGAGCGTGATGGCGTGATGCACGGCCTGGCCGGCTGGTTCGAGTGCGAGCTGGCCGAGGGCGTGTGGATGACCAACTCGCCGCTGTCGGATCGGGCGATCAAGCGCCCGCAGGCGTTTCTGCCCATCGACGAGGCGGTCGAGGTGAAAGCGGGGGATCTAGTCAAGGCGACGGTCATGGCTCGGCCGGCCGAGCACCTCATCGCCTGGGTCGTGGAGTTTCCCACCAGCGGGCGGCGCCTCAGCCACTCGACCTGGCAAGGGTTGCTGCTGGCGCCGGAGGACTTGATCCGGGCCCAGCCGGACCGCGTGCCGCGGTTGAGCCGCGAAGGCCAGGCGCGTAATACCGTGCTGGGTTATTGCGACGGCCGACGCACGGCCCGGGAGATTGAACAGGCCGTGTTGCGCGACCATCCCGGTTTGTTCCCGTCCCCCGATGAGATCTGCCGTTTCGTGGCGCAGGTGCTAGGCCGGGATGCCGAGTGATCCTACAACCGAGGAGCGTGGAAGGTATGAAGGCACCCACCGAGGCGCTTGGTGACCCCTTGGCGTTTCACCCGCAACCTTAATTTGATACCCTGATTCCCGAAGCATCCGGGTAGGGCGGCAAAGCCTTAATGGTCATATTTCACGTCGCCGTGGCGCGTTGGCAGGCGCCCTTGGGTATCCAGCCATTCCACGCCTGGGGATTGCCGGACGGTACGCCCTGGACCGAGTTCTACCGCTTGGGTGGGGGGTATCTGCTGCGCTTTCCCGAGCTGGCGGACTTTCAGATCTCGGCGGACGGACTCGAGGTCACCTGTTTCCCCGCGCCAGAGGTGTCCGAAGCCACCTCCCAGCATCTCTACCTGAACCAGGTGCTGCCGTTGGTGCTGAGCAGGCTCGGCAAGCTGGTGTTTCACGCCAGCGCGGTCGAGGTGGCGGGGGGGGCCATCGCCTTCGCCGCTGAGTCCGGTCGGGGCAAATCCACGCTGGCGGCGAGTTTTGCGGTCAACGGGTTTCGGTTCCTGACCGATGACGGCCTGGTGGTCGAGACGGCGGTGCAAGGGTTTGAGGTCTTGCCTAGCCATCCTTCCATCCGCTTGTGGGCGGATAGCGAGGAGGCGCTGATCGCGCCGGGGGTCGAGATGGTACCCGCCCTGTCGTTTACCTCCAAGTCACGCTTTCTGGCCGGCGATGCCGTCCGCTTCTGCGATCAGCCCCGCCCCTTGCGGCGGGTGTATTT
>JBATOB010000324.1:0-10510 GCA_049290655.1 Chromatiaceae bacterium
GAGCGGGTGGCGGCCGGCCAGGCCCTGTTTCACCTGGATCCGCGTGACGTCACCCCCAGCAGCGCCTGGCCGCGGAGGCCACGGTCGCGCGGGCCCTGGCCGAGCAGGAGAATGCCGAGCGTGAGCGCGCCCGCCTGACGGACCTCATCCCCAAACGATTGGCTAGCGAGCAGGATTACGATCGGGCTGTAACCGCCGCCAGCGCCGCCGAGCAGGGCCGGCTATAGCCGCCGAGGCCAACCTGGAACAGGCCCGCAATGCCATTGGCTACGCTATCCTCATGGCCCCGCGCCCTGGTGTGATCCTCGAAGTCACGGGCGAGGCTGGCCAGGTGGTCACGCCGGGCCAGGTGGTCGCGCGTCTCGCGGAGGATGGGCCCTCGAGGTCGAGGTCTATCTGCCCGAGGACCGCCGGCAGGGCTTGCCCGCCCAGGCCGAGGCGCATTTGCTCGGCCGGGACCAGCCCGTGACGGCGGAACTGCGCGAGATCGCGGGCAGCGCCGACCCCATCACCCGGACCTGGCGTGCCCGATTCCGCCTGCCGCCCCTCGACCCCGATCCGGGCTTCGGCACCACGGTCACCTTGCTGTTCGCCTCGGCGCCGGGTCAGGACGCGGACCGGGTCCGGGTCCCCAGCGGCGCTATCCTGGAACGCGGCGAGGGCCCCCTGGTCTGGCGGCTGGAGGCGGGACGCGTCGTGGCCGAGCCGGTCACCCTGCTGCGGATTGTCGGGGGGCATGCGGAAATCCGCTCGCGATTGGCCCCTGGCACCCCGGTGGTCGCCCTGGGGGTACAGCTGTTACAACCCGGTCAGGCGGTGCGGGTGCGCACGCCATGAGCCAGAACCCAGCAGAGGACCCGGGCCAGCCCGCCGCCAGGGCCGCCACCCCCTCGCGCTTCAATCTCTCGGCCCTGGCGGTGCGGGAGGGCTCGGTCACGCTCTTTGGATCGCGTGACCCTGGGTGCCCTCATCATCGCCCTCGGCCTCCTGGTGGACGACGCCATCATCTCCATCGAGATGATGCTGGTGAAGATGGAGGAGGGCTGGGATCGGCTGCGGGCGGCGGCCCATGCCTGGACGGTGACCGCGGCGCCCATGCTGAGCGGCACCCTGGTGACCGTCATTGGCTTTGTCCCCATCGGCTTCGCCCGCTCCGGCGTGGGTGAATACGCCGGCAACATCTTCTGGGTCCTGGCCTTTGCCCTGCTGGTCTCCTGGCTGGTGGCCGTGACCTTCACGCCCTATCTCGGGGCCAGGCTCCTTGCCGTGCCCAAGGCCGCCACCGGGCACCAGGCCTCGGCCTACGATAGCCCCCTCTATCTGCGGCTAAGCGCCCTGATTAGCGGTTGCGTGCGTCACAAGCTCTGGGTCGTGGCGGCCACCGTCGGCATCCTGATCCTCTCCATCCTGGGCCTGGCCACGACGGTGGAGAAGCAATTTTTCCCCTCCTCCGATCGGCTGGAGGTCCTGGTGGACATCAGTCTCCAGGAGGGCAGCGGCATCCGCGCCACGACGGCCGTCGCCGATCGCGTCGAGGCGCTCCTGAAGGAGGCGCCGGGGGTAGAGTCGCTCTCCACCTATATCGGTGCCGGCGCGCCGCGCTTCTTCCTGGCCCTCAACCCCGAACTGCCCAACCCCGCCTTCGCCAAGCTGATCATCGTGGCCCATAGCCCCGCGGACCGTGACAACCTCATGGAGCGGATTCAGTTACATATCGATGCCGGGGACTTCCCCGAGGCCCGGGTGCGGGTCCACAAACTCCTCTATGGCCCGCCGGTGATCTGGCCGGTGGTCTTTCGGGTGGTGGGCCCGGACGCCCAAGTCCTGCGCAAGATCGCGGGCCAGGTGCGTGAGCGGGTTGCCGCTAACCCCAACACCCTGAATGCTCATCTCGACTGGGGCGAGCGGGCGCCAGTGGTCCGGCTGGAAATCGACCCGGAACGGCTGCGCCTGATCGGTCTCACGCCGCGCGAGCTGGCCGGCCAGTTGGAGTACGAACTCTCGGGCCTGCCCGCGACCGAGATCCGCGAGGATGTCCGTAATGTTCAATTGATCCTGCGCGGCCTGGTCGATACCACGGGGGCGGGGATGGGGGCCGGCCGTCTGGCCGATATCAATATCAAGATCCTGGATGGGCGCTCCGTCCCCCTGGGCCAGGCAGGTGTCCTCGCCATCGATTTCGAGGACCCGGTTCTCAAACGCTACAACCGCGAGCCGGTGCTGGCGGTGCAGGCCGATGTGACCGATGCTCAGCCCCCGGATGTCACCCAGGCCATTTGGGCCGATCTCCAGGATTTGATCGCGACCCTGCCGCCCGGCGATCGCATCGACATCGGGGGTTCGGTGGAACAGTCCGGTAAGGCCGATGCGTCCATCCAAAGGGTCCAACCCATCATGCTGGGCCTGATCCTCATCGTCCTCATGCTGCAGATGCGCAGCTTCTCGGGAACCCTGATGGTGATCGCCACCGCGCCCCTTGGCATCATTGGCGCTACCCTGGCTCTGCTGATCGCCGACCGGCCCTTTGGCTTCGTCGCCTTGCTGGGCCTCATCGGGCTGGCGGGCATCCTGATGCGCAACACCCTGATCCTCGCCAGGCAGATCGAGGATAATCTGCATCAGGGCATGGAGGCCGCCAGCGCCGTCATCGATGCCACGGTGCGTCGCTCGCGCCCGGTCGTCCTCACCGCCGCCGCCGTCTTCGCCTTTATCCCCCTGACTACCGACACCTTCTGGGGTCCCCTGGCCTTCGTCCTCATCGGTGGCATCATCGTGGGTACCGCCGTCACGCTCCTCTTCCTGCCAGCCCTTTATGCCCTCTGGTTCCGGGTCCGTCTCCCTGCATGAGGGCAAACCTGGCTGATGAAATCCCATAAAAAAGGCTCCACTTGGGAGCCTTTAAAATTTGGTGCCGAGGAGAGGACTTGAACCTCCACGGGCTTTCGCCCACAAATACCTGAAACTTGCGCGTCTACCAATTCCGCCACCCCGGCAGGGGACTGGAGGTCGGACAAGGGATGCCGATCTCCAAGAAGCGGACATGCTAATGAGACAGGACGGGCTTGTCAAGGTTACACTAACCGCCAATTCAGTCAGCAGCAAAGACCTTATAAGAGTGACCAAGCGCAGCAAAGAAGCCTCACCCCGCCTCGCCGATCCGCATCGCACCCGCGAGGCGCGCAAATACGCGAACCCCATCCCCAGTCGTGAATTTATCCTTGAGACCCTGACCCAGGCCGGGGTCCCCCTGGTCTTCGATGAACTCAGGCAGCTTCTTGAACTGGATGGCGAAGAGGATAGGATTGCCCTGGAACGTCGCCTGGGGGCCATGGTCCGCGATGGCCAGCTCGTGCGCAACCGCAAGGACGCCTTCTGTCTCGTCAACCGGCGCGATCTGATCGTTGGGCGCGTTATCGGCCACCAGGACGGTTTCGGCTTCCTGATCCCGGACGAGGGCGGCGACGACGTCTATCTCGTTCCCCGCCAGATGCGCGCCCTCTTCCACCACGACCGGGCCGTGGTGCGCGTCACCGGCCGGGATGCTCGGGGCCGGCTGGAAGGCGCGGTGGTGGAGATCCTGGCGCGCAACACCCGCACGGTGGTGGGGCGCTTCTACCAGGAGAGCGGGGTCGGTTTCGTGGTGCCGGACAACAAGCGCCTGGCCCACGACATCATCATTCCCAGCGACCGCCTGGGCGAGGTGGAGCAGGGCCAGATCGTGGTCGCCGAGATCACGGACCAGCCCACCAAGCGCACCCAACCTATCGGCCGCATTCTGGAGGTGGTGGGGAATCATATGGCCCCGGGCATGGAGACGGATATTGCCATCCGCACCCACGACCTGCCGGTGGAGTTCCCCGAGGCGGTGCTGGCCGAGATCGCCGGCCTGGGCGCCGAGGTGCCCGAGGCGGCCAAGGCGGGGAGGGTTGATCTGCGCAAGATCCCGCTGGTGACCATTGACGGCGCCGATGCCCGCGATTTTGACGACGCCGTCTTCTGCCAACGCCGGCCCAAGGGCTGGCGGCTGCTGGTCTGCATCGCCGATGTCTCGGCCTATGTCGCGCCGGGCAGTGCCCTGGACACCGAGGCCCACAGCCGGGGCAATTCGGTCTATTTCCCGGATCGCGTCATCCCCATGCTGCCCGAGATCCTGTCCAATGGCCTCTGTTCCATCAATCCCGAGGTGGACCGGCTCTGCCTGAGCTGCGAACTGCTGGTAGGCCTGGACGGCAAGGTCACGCGCTCCAAATTTTATCCGGCCGTGATGCGTTCCCAGGCCCGCCTGACTTACGACCAGGTGGCGGCTATGGTGGTGGCGGGCGACCCAGACCTGTGCGCGCGCTTCGCTACCGTCCTGCCCCACCTGCGCGAGTTGCATGCCCTTTACCAGGTCCTGCTCCAGGCCCGCAAGGAGCGTGGCGCCATTGATTTCGACACCACCGAGACCCGCTTCGAGTTCACTGACCAGGGTCGTATCGCCGCCATCCACCCCCTGATCCGCAACGATGCCCATCGCCTCATCGAGGAGTGCATGCTGGCGGCCAACGTGGCGGCGGCACGCTACTTCGAACGCCAGAAGATGCCGGCCCTGTTCCGCATCCACGAGACGCCCAAGGAGGAAAAGCTCAACGATCTGCGCCAGTTCCTGAACGAGCTGGGTCTGACTCTGCCGGGCGGCAAGAAGCCTACGACCCAGGATTACGCCGCCCTGCTGGAGTCGGTGCGCGAGCGATCCGATCATCGCCTGATTCAGACCGTGCTCCTGCGCTCCATGCAGCAGGCCATGTACAGCTCGGACAATGTCGGCCACTTCGGGCTGGCCTATCCGGCCTACACCCACTTCACCTCCCCCATCCGCCGTTACCCGGATCTAATTGTCCATCGCGCCATCAAGCACCTGCTCGATGGCGGCAAGGCCGAGGATTTCGATTACACCAAGGCCGCCCTCCAGGGCATCGGCGAGCACTGTTCCGGTACCGAGCGCCGCGCCGACGAGGCCACCCGCGACGCCGAGTCCTGGCTCAAATGCGAGTATATGCAGGACAAGCTGGGGGAGGAGTTCGATGGCATCATCACCAGTGTCAACTCCTTTGGCATTTTCGTTGAACTCGATGGCATCTATGTCGATGGCCTGGTCCACATCACGGCCCTGGACAACGACTATTACCACTTCGACCCCATTGGCCACCGCCTTACCGGCGAGCGCACCGGCACCGTTCATCGGTTGGGCGACCGGCTGCGTATCCAGGTCGCCGCGGTCAATCTCGATGAACGCAAGATCGACTTCGTCCTGGCCAAGACCGCGGAGCAGGCGCGGAGCGGGTCAGGGACGCAACCGAGACGGCGCAAGACCTGATCGGGTCCCGGGGACGGATGTCTCCGCATCCGTCCGCTTTTTCCCGGACGGCTCGGGGCAAAATCTTGGACCTTGTCGCTGCCTAGCCAACCTCAGGAGATTCCATGCCGTCCCCTCCAACCCCCGCCCCGCCACTGCCATCGGATACCCCCCGGCCGGGGCGGCGCGGCGAGCTACTCGTCGTCCTTCAGTTCGTCCTCTTTTTCGCCTTTCTCTTCGTACCCGTCTGGAACCCCTGGTTAACCCAGGACCTGATGGCCAACACTGCCTACCCGCGCCTGGGCCTCCTGGCGATGTGCGGGCTGATCGCCCTCGCCATGGGCCTGCTTGGCCTTTTCAACTTGGGCCGGAACCTGACGCCCCTCCCTTATCCCCTCGACCATAACCAGTTGGTGACCCAGGGGGTCTATGGCTGGGTGCGTCATCCCCTTTACAGCAGCCAGTTATTCGCCGCCCTCGGCTGGGTTTGCTACAGCCTGAGTCTCGGCCATTTGCTCCTGCTGGTCGTCGGCTTTCTCTTCTTCGACTACAAGGCCCGCAAGGAGGAGGGCTGGTTAAGCCAGCGCCACCCGGAATATGCCGATTATGCGAAACGGGTCAGCAAATTGGTGCCCTGGGTGTATTGAAGAGACCTCACCGAGTTGCGTCCGTGTCAGGGGCTGCCGAAAGTGGATGTCGGCCAACAGGGGCCAGGGCCACCGGGGTCTGGGTGCCGACGGTCATAGTCCTGTGGGCCGGGTCGATGGCGTCGCGGCTCAGGCCCTGAAGGTGGACGGCGAATCCGTTGTCGGCGCCGCGGGTGCGGATCTCATAGGGATGACTGGGCTTCCGATGTGCTTTGCGGGCGTGTTAACTTGTCCCCGTACCCCTCGAACTCGCCCTGGCACGGCTATCGGATACCTGGATGAGTTCACCCAACAGTGACCCTTGGTTGCCTGGCAACCATCTGACAAATAGGCGGAGCCCTCCATGACAACATCCAGTGTCCCGCCCCAGGGGCCTCAAGGCTTGACACCCATCGCGGGTATCCATAGCGTGCGCGGCGCCCTCAAGCATGGCGGGGCGGGCGTAGACGAGGTGTGGCTGGAGCGCCGGCGACGTGACCGGCGGCTGGCGGAGTTGACGGAACTGGCGCGCGTGTCCGGGGTCAGGCTGCGCCAGGTCGAGGCCGCGGAGATTGAAGGCGCCGCACCCGGCATCAATCACCAGGGGGTCCTGGCTTGGGTCAGTGTTCCGGCGAGTCGTGGCGAGCCCGATCTGGACGCGATTCTCGATGGCCTGGCGGGGCCGCCCTTCCTGCTCATCCTGGACGAGATCCAGGACCCCCATAACCTGGGCGCCTGTCTGCGGACCGCCGACGCCGCTGGCATCCAGGCTGTGATCGCCCCCCGGGACAATGCCGTGGGCCTCACGCCCACCGTGTCCAAGGTCGCCAGCGGCGCGGCGGAAACCGTCCCCTATGTCCAGGTCACTAACCTGGCGCGGACCCTGGATGCCATCAAGGCTCGCGGCATCTGGCTCGTCGGCCTGGCCGGCGAGGCGGAGGCGGACCTCTATGGCATCGACCTCAAGGGCCCTATCGCCCTGGTCCTCGGCGGCGAGGGCCGCGGCCTGCGCCGTCTGACCCGGGAGCGCTGCGACTACCTGGCCCGCCTGCCCATGCTCGGCACCGTCGAGAGCCTCAACGTCTCCGTGGCCACGGGGATTTGCCTCTACGAGGCCCTCCGCCAACGCCGAAAGGGTTGAACATCCCGCCCCGACGCCTTCTCGGTACCGGCTGCGATCAAGATGTCGGCGCTACAGGATTGGCTGGGCAAGGGCGGCAGACCCTAGCCCGCCAGACTGGTCCCGCCGGGCTGGGCCTCTTTACTGGAGTGCCAAGCCCCGGCTACTGCAAATAGACGGTTCTGTAGCTTACCCGGCCGTCCCGGTACTCGTAGAGGCGAAAGGTGCTTTGTCGCCCCCAGGAACCGGACACGGGGGGGGCCACGAAGAGGGGCACCTCGCCTATCCAGTGCAGCTCATCCTTGTGGTAATGGCCGGTGAAGACCGCCTTGACGTTATGGCCGCGCACCAGTGCCTCCCAGCGCTGGCGGTTCTCCTCCGTCCAGCCGGGATAGATGATGTTGCGAAAGTGGCCCCCCACGGGTGGGGAGTGCTGGAACAGCAGTACCGGGCGGTCTCCCGCCCGCTTGAGCGCCTTTTCCAGCTCCGTCAGGGGGTCGTAGCCGCTAATCAGGGGCCAGTCCCGCGCCGCTGGCTCAACGTAAATGAAGATGGCCACCACCCCGCCGAATTCCTCGCTGCGCACCAGGGGGCCAAAACGAGCCAGATAGACGGCGAGGGCCTTATCCGCGTCGGTCTTGTGAATGTCATGGTTGCCGGGGACGTAGAAGTGGGGCGCTTGCAGGCCCGCCATGACCTCCAGCGTGCGGTCCACCACCCCCGGATCCAGGATGAGGTCGGCCAGGATGTCGCCCGTGTGGGCGACAAACTCCACCGGCACCGGGAGCTGATTGATCAGCTCGACCACCCGCCGGCCGCGCTCCAGGTTGTCATCGGCCCCGAAGTGGCTGTCGGTCATTTGCACGAAGTAGAAGTGCTCCGAGGCGGCCCGGGCGGGGACCGCCAGGACCCAGATGAGCAGGAGGAGGCCGAGAGGCGCGCGGGGGAGGGATCTCATGGCGGGGAACCTCATGGAGGGGCAAGGTATGGGCGGCATAACACCCAAAAAATGTGGGCAGGGGCGCGAAGGGCAAGGCGGGCGGTGCGCCTGAATGCGGGCCAGATTGGCAAAAACGCGGATTTCGCACCCGCCAATTTGCTAAACTCCCGCGCTTGTTGTTAGCCAACCGGGAAGCGCAGCCGTTGCAATGAACCTGAATACCACGGAAGAGATCATCGAGGACCTGCGTCAGGGCAAGATGGTCGTCATCATGGATGACGAGGACCGGGAGAACGAGGGCGACCTGCTCCTGGCGGCGGACCGGGTGACGCCAGAGGCGGTGAACTTCATGGCCAGGTATGGCCGGGGGCTCATCTGCCTGACCCTGACCAAGGAGCGCTGCGAGCGGTTGCGGCTGCCCCTCATGGTCCTGGATAATCAGGCCCCCCATTCCACCGCCTTCACCCTCTCGATCGAGGCGGCCAGCGGCGTCACCACCGGCATCTCGGCGGCGGATCGGGCGACGACCATCCGCGCCGCGGTCGCCCCCGAGGCCCAGCCCCGGGACCTGGTGCATCCAGGGCATATCTTCCCCCTCATGGCGGAGCCCGGTGGCGTCCTGGTGCGCGCGGGTCATACCGAGGCGGGCTGTGACCTGGCGCGGCTGGCGGGTCTGGAGCCGGCGGCGGTCATCGTCGAGATCCTCAACGAGGATGGCGGCATGGCGCGGCGCCCGGACCTGGAGCGCTTCGCCGCCGCCCATGACCTCAAGATCGGCACCATCGCCGACCTGATTCACTATCGCGTCAGCCATGAAAAGACAGTCAAACGCGAGTGCGATTGCGAGCTGCCCACCGAGTTCGGCAACTTCCGCATCCTGGCCTATCGGGACAGTATCGATAACGACCTGCACCTGGCCCTGGTGCGGGGTACCATCGCCCCCGAGCGCCCGGTCCTGGTCCGCGTCCATCTCCAGAATTCCCTCTGTGACCTCTTTGGTACCCAACACCCCGGCTGTGGCTGGCCCCTGCGGGAGGTGATGCGCCAGGTGGCCAAGGCGGAGGAGGGGGTCATCGTGGTGCTGCGCAATCGCGACCGGGTCGAGGACCTGCTGAGCCGTTTCAAGGCCCTCGGGCCCGGCACCCCGGCGGCGGAGGGGTTGGCCGCGCGCCGTCAGGATCGCAGCGAGCTCCGGACCTATGGTATCGGCGCCCAGATCCTGGCGGACATCGGGGTGCGCAAGATGCGTGTCATGAGCGCCCCGCGGGCGATGCACGGTATCTCCGGCTTCGAGCTGGAAGTGGTCGAATACGTCGGTAGCGACATCAGCTAGCGGTTCCCGGGTTGACGTATCCAATCGCCGGGGGGCACCGGGAACCGGGGGCGGATGCGCCTGCCCTTAAGCCGCTACCCGCGGTGGCCAGAGCCATTTTCTCAATCCTGACAGTCTTTAATCCGTAACACCCATCGGTAATGACCATGATCAAGACCCTAGAGGGCGACCTGCGGGTTGCCAACACGCGCTTTTGCCTGCTGGTAACGCGCTTCAATGCCTTTGTCGTGGAGAGCCTGCTGGCGGGCGCCATCGACACCCTCAAGCGCCACGGTGCCGAGGAGTCCGACCTGGTGGTGGTGCGCGTCCCCGGCGCCTTCGAGATGCCGGTGGCCGCCCAGCGTATCGCCGCCAAGGGGGGCTTCGACGCCATCGTCGCCCTCGGCGCCGTCATTCGTGGCGGCACGCCCCACTTCGACTATATCGCGGGCGAGTGCGTCAAGGGCCTGGCCCATGTCAGCCTCCAGTACGGTCTGCCGGTGGCCTTCGGCGTCCTGACGGTGGATTCGATCGAGCAGGCCATCGAGCGGGCGGGTACCAAGGCGGGCAACAAAGGCGCCGAGGCGGCCATGTCCGCCATTGAGATGGTTAACGTGCTGCGCCAGCTCGACTGAGATGTCAGGACGCCGAAGCCAGGCGCGGCGCTATGCCGTGCTCGCCCTCTATCAGTGGCAGATCACCGGCCTGGCGCCGGCCGATATTGTCCGTCATTTCTTTGATGACCCCGCCTGGATGCAGGTGGTTGCCGAGGGGCTGGGCCTCCACAAGGGGGAGCAGCAATCGGTGGCGGACGCCCTCTATGACATGGCCCTCTTTCAGGAGCTGGTGCGGGGCGTGCCCGAGCAGGTCGAGGACCTGGACCGCCAGCTCCAGACCGTCCTCGACCGGCCCTTGATCCAGGTCACCCCCGTGGATCTGGCCATCCTGCGGCTCGGGGTTTACGAGCTGGCCCACAGCCTCCGCATCCCCTTCCGCGCCATCCTCAACGAGGCCGTGGAACTGGCCAAGGAATTTGGCAGCACCGATGATAGCCATCGCTACGTCAACGGCATCCTCGATCGGCTGGCCCGCACCCTGAGGCCGGAGGAATTCATGGCTGCCCCCGTCCCGGCAACCCCGCGGGTCTCCCGAGCGGGGTCCTCGGTGGCCTCCCGGC
>JBATOB010000325.1:0-5891 GCA_049290655.1 Chromatiaceae bacterium
CCCCGACGCCGACGGTGGACCGCCGGGCGACCCCGGCATAGCTGACGGGTGTGGCGGGACGACCGACCACCGCCTCGGCGGTGGCGACCAGAAAACCGGGCATGGTGGGCCCGAAGTGGCCATTAGCCAGCCAGCCGGCGGTGGCCAGGCCAACCATGAGTACAACCCTGGGTGTAATACGAGTCATGAGCTTTCTCCTTGGGGAATTTAGTTGGGCAATTCGTCAAGCTCGACAAGGGCATCCGGGCTCAGTTGCGTGGCGTTGGCCGGTGGCAGGAAGGTGAAGGCATCGGCCGCCGGTACGACGTCGGTTTTCCAACTCTTGACCCGCAAGGTGTATTGCGGGGCGTTATTCACCGTTTTGCTGGTGATCACCATTTTGCGCGGCATCGGCCGGTCACCGACCTCAACCCATAACTGCCAGTCCGTATCGAAGTTGCGGAAGGCCAGATGCTCGCATTCCACGCCGTCGATGACACCGCGGCCAATATGTTTAGCCTCCAGAACTCCGGCCACCAAGGCGTCATAGGACTTTGACTGGAGCAGGTCCGCGCCCGGCAGGGCGATACCATGACCCGCCCGCAGGGCCTGAAGCAACTGGTCCACGCTCCCCGGTGCCTCCAATTGGGCATAGCCGTTGAGATTCTTGCCGAGGATGCTGACGGTCTTGCCATCGAAGACCATCTCCACGTCGGCATAGCCGCCTTTACGGTGAGCGCGCAGTTTGTCCGGCCGGCTCAAGAGCATCTCGCCGGAATTGGTGAACTGGAGTTTCTCCAACTCCGGGGTGATGATCTCGATATCGCTGTCAAATGTTAGTTCGATGGTTTGCTGGCCGCCCATATAGTCCGACATGGCCTTGAGAATGGCCTTGGCATCGTCGCCCGCCTCGGCTTGGGCACCGGAGGAGGCCATGACCAGCGCGCCCGCCAGTATCAGGCCACGGCTAGCCAGGCGGAGGCGGTTGGGGATGGGTTTGAGGTAACTTGCTTTCATAAGGGGATCGACTCCTGGGGTGGGTGTTGATGGCTCGGGGCCATCGATGTTTGCTGGGGATAGATTGGAAGACCGGGGTTAATCCACCCTCACCACCACGTAGCGGCTGCCGCTGGTCTGGTAGTAGGTCCCCCCGCATTGATACAGGGAAGTCCCTTCGATGATGACCGTCCGACAGCCCGCGGGCAGGGCCGCCGCATAGACGGACGTCGCATAGATCATGCGGCGGCTGGTGCGGCGGGCCACGCCGGCGTAGCTCATCGGGGTCAGGGGCCTGCCAATCACGGCATGCGCCTTGGGGACGACCAGCCCGGTATCGAGGGCAACTTCCACGGCCAGGACCGAGAACAGAGCCAGGGCCGCGAGGAGGATGGCTTTGGACATTTTGTTGAACACGTGACTACCTCGGTTAGTATTTAAGGGCGGGAACACCGGCAATCGTCCAGAATTATTACCGCTCGGACGCCTGGGTGCTTGACCTTTCGCGACCGGCGGCGGGCTTGTCGCCTGGGTCCCCTTTGGGGGGCGAGCCTTACCAATGGAAGGTGACCCCCAGGGCCGGGCCGGTCATGCTCACCTTTTGCAAGACCTCATCACCTGTCGTCGCGTAGTTGAGGGTGCGGAAGGCCAGCAGCAGATCGCCCCAGTCCAGGCGATAGCCGAGCCCGACCAGGCCTTGCCAGGTCCAATTTGAGTAATTGCCCACTCCGACATCGAGATAGTAGGGCAGAAACCACTGATGCGCATCGTCAAGGAACAGCTCCCCGCGTACCCCCACAAAGCCATCCCAGATGTCCAGCCGTTGAGAACGGCTGATCGAGGGTGACAGGATGCCGTCGGGACCGGAGAAGCTCAGGCCGGTTTCGGTGTCCATTCCCAGGTAGCGTACGCCACCCAAGAGGTCGAGAGTCCCCGCGGCACCCCGGGCGAGGGTGTAGCCGGCGGCGCCTTGCCAGATCAGGGCTTGAATCTTTACATCGACATCCCGGTCGATCGCAATGGGTTCGGCGCCCAAGGGCCCTTGCACCTGCTTGATTTGCCCATCCTGATGGCCAAAATCGGTGTAGATCAGATCCGTGACCAAGGACCAGTTCCCCTTGCGAGCCTCCAGGGTACCCATTAGGCCGAACTTGAGGTTGCCGAGGTAGCTGTCTGGCTTGACCTCCACTTCGACGCTCTTGCCGCCCCCCCAGGGGTTCGTATGCTGGAGCCTCTGTTCGATATTCGGAAACCACAGATAGGGCGTGAAGTTGTAATGCCATTGCCCGTCGTAACCATCAACCTTGGCCGCCACGGCGGAACCGGTTGATGCCAGGAGACTGAAGCCAGTAATTGCCAACCAGACTCCCGCTTGCAATAGCTGCTTATTCATCTTGGTTTGCCTTTCTAAGGGTTGTTCAAGGTGGAGGACCAAGATCCTATCCTAGTGCTTGGCCTGCTGCGCCAGGGGCTATCGGTAGAAAGACCGGCGCCACATACGCCGGCCTGCGCCGGCAAAGGAGACCGGGGTGAGCGGCCTGCCGATGATGTCGATAAACAAAGAGGTCGCACCCCCGGTGGCCGGCGGCTTGCCCTCCAGCACCTCCACCTCGTAGCTCAGATCCCGGCCCGCCAGCCGCGGGTTGCGCAGGGTCATGACGACGTTATCCATTGTCCCGCCCTCCACCACGGAGAGGGTTGCATTGGGCGGGTCGGACTTAAAGCTGTCCGCGCCCTCATCCCAGAAGGGGACGAAGTCAGCGGTGGCCATGTGGCCGGCAAGCCGATCCGGGCGATCCGAAAACAGAATGGTGATGGGGCTGATGTCTGTGAGGGTGAGGCGTCCGTCGGCGTAGGTCACGCCCTCCGCACTTTGCACGAAGAGGAACTGGGGCTTCGCGTGGGCCTCGCCCTCCTTGTCCTGGTGCTCCGTGGCCTGGACCGTCTTCAGGGTGAGGGCCAGGGGTGCGAGCAGGGCGGCGCCAACAATCAGGTCGCGTCGAGTGGGCATAGGGTTCTCCGATGTTGCCTTTGGTGATAGCCGGACCGGGAGATGCTCCCGGTCGGCGAGTGAGCCTATTTCAGTGCATGACAGAAGTCATTCGCTGTTCTGCCCTACGGTCTTTCCACCGAAATGGCCAGGGCGTCGGCGACCTGCACCGTCACGGCACTACCTGGAGCAACCTTCGTCAGGTCGATGCTCGGGTTAACGCTCACCGTTCTCTTGCGTCCATCGGGGAGTTGAAGGGTCGCGTGATGGCTGGCAGCGTCCACGGATACCACGCGGGCCGTTACCTCCGTCGTTGTGGCTATCATGCCGCCCGGCATTGCCCCCTTCGGCGCCAACGCGACCGCGGCCCCTTCGCCGACGCTGGGTGGGGTACCCTGAGGCCGCAGGAACACGGCCAGCGCCTCGGTCATCTTGACATTCACACGGTCGCCAACCTTGATCTGGTCAAAGTTGACCACCTCTTTGCCCACCTTATAGGTCTCCCGCTTGCCGTTCTGACCGGCGAGGGTGACCGTGCGATTGCGCCGATCCACCGCCTTGACGGTCGCGGTCATCTGGACGGTCTCGACCGCAATGGCACCCGGCTCCGTATTGTCGCCCGTCGCCAGGGTGCTACAGGCCGTGAACAGGGGCAGGGCCGCCGCCAGGACGGATATGCGGGTCATTCTCAGAAACGTCTTGTTCATAGGATTAGGGTTAGCCTCAGACAGCTTGGATGATATATCGCGCTAATTACGCGATGCGTTTTCACCGCAGGGTCGCGGTAGGTTGGTGGGTCACTGCTCCATCCTGATCGTGACACCGCCGACGGTTCGGAGATTCAGATCCGAGACCACGGAAGCATAGGCCTTCTCCTCCAGGCCCACGTCAGTAACCCCGTCAGCAGGGCGTGCAGTACCACGGCCGGCCACAGCAGAACCCCGACGAATTCGCCGGCGAGACCGACCAGGGTGAGGTACAGGGTCACGCCCCCGCCGTAGGTCAGCATCCCGGCGAGCGCCATGCTGCCCGGCCAGCAGCTCAGGCCCAGCCCGATCAGGCTGATCCCGGTCACCCGCGCGAGCACCACCGCGATTCCGGTCAGGTCGTCGGGGCCTAGCAGCAGGCGGGCAACGAACGCCGGGGCCAACAGCAGGGCGAGGCCCGTGGCCGCCTCCGCCACGGCGGCCAGGGCTAGCAATTTCTGGGTGGTGTCCGTCACGCGATCAGTCCTTCGCGCGCGCGGCCCGGTCGCGAATGGCCGGCATCCGCTTTTGTTCTTCCGCCGTGTACTGCTCCGGTTCGAGGTTAAAGGTGACCTTGTCAACCGTGCCGGTGAACGTGAATGGCGGCTCGTAGCGATACTCGATCATGGCGACGCCGGTGCGTGTGTCCTGGCCGATGTCGAAGGTTTCGTCCTCCGGGAAGGTGATCGGGGTGCCGTGCTCCATGGAATTCCTCGCCACCTCCTTGCCATCCACGGAGAGCACCCCCGTCCCGCCCTTGCCCAAGCCTGGCCCATCGGACTTAAAGTCGAAGACGATGGTGTGCTTGCCGGCGCCTAACTCGGGCCCTTCCCAGGTGGTGCGCTTGAGATCGAGAAGGTTGTAGAGGAACACCGGCTTGCCCCGGCCAATGCCCAGCTCGCCCTTGCTCAGGAAGAGTCCATAGCCGCCGAAGCGCCCGCCATCGGTGACGATCATGCCTTCCGCGCCGCCTTCCGGGATCGTGACCTCGGCGGTGATGGTGTAGGACTTGTTCAGGATGCTCGGAGCGCCGCTGTTGGGCACGCCGGTGAGCGTACCCGTGTAGCTGAAGACCTTGCGACCCGCGGTGAGATTCGGCTTCGGCGCGTTCCAGCGCGTCAGCGACGTGTTATCGAGGGGCAGCACGTCATATTTCTTCGCCTCGGCGTAGAAGATGTCCTGCATTTGCTTGAGCTTGTCCGGCATCTTGGCCGCCAGGTCGTTGGACTGGGTGGGATCCTCCATGACGTGGTAGAGCTCCCACTGGTACCCGGTGATGACGTCGGGCGCCGGCTTGCTGCTGAGTTCCCACGGGAGCGTCGCCGGGGTCGTGGCCGCCAGCCAACCGTCGTGGTAGATGGCGCGGTTGCCGAGCATCTCGAAGTATTGCGTGGCGTGCCGGGTGGGCGCGTTGGCGTTCGCCTTGTCCCACGTATAGTCCATGCTCACGCCTTCGATGGGGCGCTGCTTGATGCCGTTGATCGTCTCGGGTTGCACGATCCCAGTCGCCTGGAGGATGGTCGGGGCGATGTCGATGATGTGATGGAACTGGCGGCGGATGCCGCCCGCGTCGTTGATGTGGCCCGGCCACGACATGGCCACGCCCTGTGCCGTCCCGCCGAAGTGCGATGCGACCTGCTTCATCCACTTGAACGGCGTGTCCATTGCCCAAGCCCAGGGTGCCGCAAAGTGCGGGAAGGTCCGGTCCGATCCCCAGAACTCGTACCAGAGGAACTGGTCCTTGACCGGCACTTCAACGCCATTGAAGGTGGTGAACTCGTTCGGCGTGCCGTTGAGCATGCCCTCCGCGCTCGCGCCATTGTCGCCGGCGATGTAGACGATCAGGGTGTTGTCGAGCTCGCCCAGGTCTTCGACCGCCTGGATGACGCGGCCGATCTCGTGATCCGTGTAGGCGAGGTAGGCCCCGAAGACGTCGGCCTGTTTGATGAAGAGCTTCTTCTCATCCCAGCTCAGCGAATCCCACTCCGGCAGCTCCTTCGGCCAGGGCGTCAGTTGGGCGTTCTCGGGCATGATGCCGAGGCGCTTCTGGTTGGCGAAGATGGTTTCGCGAATCTTGTTCCAGCCCCCGTCGAAGAGATGCATGTCGCTGATCTTCTCGATCCACTCCGGCGTCGGATGATGGGGGGCGTGGGTGCCGCCCGGGACGTAATAGACGAGCC
>JBATOB010000326.1:0-7013 GCA_049290655.1 Chromatiaceae bacterium
TGCGGCAGGTACTTAACGTCGACATGGACCAAGCCGGGGGCGTAGTCCTTGAAGGGCTGGTACGCCGGCTTGCCGCGCTCATCGCGGGGCAGGAGGGCCTTGAGGTCCGAGACCCCGTGGCGGCGCAAGCAGCGGTCGAGGCCGGAGCGCGACACCCCCGCGTTGAGGCACTCGCGGGTCACCGCCAGTAGGTCATCCAGGGGCAGCAGCCAGGACTGGCGCCGGGCCACGACCACCGCCTCCTGGGCGGGGGAGAGGGGGGTGTGCCGGTGGTGTGGGCGGTGCGAGCGGTCGGCACCCTCCTCCCGGCGTCGCCACTTACGCACCGTGGCCTGACTCAGGTGATACCGCCGGGCCAATTCAGCAATGGGCAACGGCGACGCGCGCAACTCGCGGCGCATGGCTGGGGTGGTACGAGCATGCTTGTGCAGATTCACTTGCAGGGGTGTGGTCTCAGTCTGAGGTGGCGGCCCGCGGTGCGGTGCCCCCCGGGGCGGCATCTCCCCCTAGGGCCAGGTACTCGAGTACTTCCCGGGCACGGAACAAAGGATAGCTTCTTCTGGGTAGATAATCACACGGGGCGGAACAGATATTGTCCTGTTGACGATCTGCATGGTCGTCAGTGACGCAGACGGGTGCGAGGCCATCGAGGGCACTGTCAGTCGGGACGAGATAGTGATTCGCGAGTTGAACTGCTGGCCCAGGAGCGCTACGAGTCCTTCTGCTATGTCACCAGTGCCCCTGGCAAGTGCATCGCACCCTACCACCCCACGGGCACCCAGCATTGGCCCGGCGGACGGCTATGCCGCCACCCTAGCGATACCAAACCAGCGGGGATGCCTCACGCTCGGCGGCGCGGGCTGAGGTCTGCCCGGCGACCTTGGCGGAGACATGAATCAGTCCCCATGAATGGCGACCCCCAGAAGCCGGCATGCAGGATTTATTCGTTAGATTAGCACCATCAGTGCGGCATACCCCGGAGCGTAGTCTCCCTCCGGGTTGATGCCAATGGCCGATCAGGGAACTCGCTCCCTATCCCAACAACTTTTCCAAAATCCGCCGATAAATGGTGGAGAGCTGATCCAGTTCCTGGACGCCGATGCACTCGTTGACCTGATGGATGCTGGCGTTGATCGCGCCCAGTTCCAGCACCTGGGCCCCGGTGGGGGCGATGAAGCGGCCATCGGAGGTGCCCCCAACGGTGGAGAGCTCGGGCCGGTAGCCCATGATTTCCTCCACCGCCGCCGATGCAGCCTCGACCAGGTCGCCGGCGGGAGTCAGGAAGGGATTGCCGGACAGGCGCCAGGTGAGTTCATAGTCGAGTCCGCCCCGGTCCAGGATGGCGGCGACCCGGCGCTGGATGGTCTCGGCGTCCAATTCCGTGGAAAAGCGCAGGTTGAACTGGGCGGTGAGGGTGCCGGGGATTACGTTCTCGGCCCCCGTACCCGTGTTGAGATTGGAGATCTGGAAGGTGGTGGGCGGAAAAAAGGCGTTGCCCTGGTCCCATTCCTCGTCCACCAACGCCACCAGGCAAGGGGCCAGGGCATGCAAAGGGTTGAGGGCGCGGTGGGGGTAGGCGACATGGCCCTGCTTGCCGATGACCTTCAGGAAGCCGCTGAGGCTGCCCCGGCGGCCGTTCTTCATGGTGTCGCCGAGGCGTTCGTGACTGGAGGGCTCGCCCACCAGACACCAGTCGATTTTCTCCTGGCGGGCCTTCAGGGTCTCGACCACGCGCGCCGTGCCATCGACGGACGGGCCCTCCTCGTCGCTGGTGATGAGGAAGGCGATGGATCCGGCATGATGCGGATGGTCGCGGACGAAGTCCTCGGCAGCCGTCACCATGGCCGCGATCTCGCCCTTCATGTCGCAGGCGCCACGGCCGTAGAGGAGGCCGTTACGGATCTCGGGCTGGAAGGGGTCCGAGTCCCAGTCTTCGCGAGGTCCGGGTGGGACCACATCGGTGTGACCGGCGAAGCAGAAGAGGGGGGCCTGGTCGCCCCGGCGCGCCCAGAGATTGGTCACCTCGTTAAAGGGCAGGGGCTCGATGCGAAAACCCAGGGGGGCCAGGCGCCGGGCGATCAGGTCCTGGCAGCCCCCGTCCTCCGGGGTGACCGAGGGGCGCCGCAGGAGTTCCTGGGCCAGTGCGACCGTGGGGGTCATGATGGGAAGATCTCGGCGTAGGCGGCCTCGGAGAAACCCAGATGGCGGACCTTGCCCGTGTCGAGCAGGGGCCGGCGGATGATGGCGGGCGTGGCGAGCATGACGCGGATGGCACCCGCCTCGTCCAGGCCTTCGCGGACCTCGACCGGCAGCTTGCGCCACATCATGCCCTGACGGTTGACCAGCTTCTCCCAACCCAGCTCGGCGACCCAGGCCCGGACTTGGGCCTCGTCCAGACCCTGCTTCCTGTAGTCGTGGAAGTCATAGGCGATACCCCGCTCCTCGAGCCAGCGCCGCGCCTTCTTCATGGTCTCGCAGTTGGGGATACCGAAGAGTCTGATCATGGGCGTCCCTAGATATCCCGCAGTAATTCGTTGATGCCCACCTTGCCCCGGGTGCGCGCGTCCACCTGCTTGATGATGACGGCGCAGTAAAGGCTGTGACTCCCGTCCTTGGCTGGCAGATTGCCGGGGACGACGACGGCGCCGGCGGGGACGCGGCCGTAGAGGATCTCGCCAGTCTCGCGATGATAGATCTTGGTGCTGGCGCCGATATAAACGCCCATGGAGATGACGGCCCCTTCCTCGACGATGACCCCCTCCACGACCTCGGAGCGGGCGCCGATGAAGCAGTTGTCCTCGATGATGGTGGGCGCGGCCTGGACCGGCTCCAGGACGCCGCCGATACCGACTCCGCCAGACAGATGCACGTTCTTGCCGATCTGGGCGCAGGAGCCGACGGTGGCCCAGGCATCGACCATGGCGCCGGAATCGACATAGGCGCCGATGTTGACATAGGAGGGCATGAGGACACAGCCGGGAGCAATGTAGGCGCCGCGCCGCGCCGTGGCCGGGGGCACCACCCGCACCCCGGCGTCGCGGAAGTCACGGCTGTTGAAGTCCTGAAACTTGGAGGGGACCTTGTCGTAATAGTTGGTGAAACCGCCCTTCATGAAGGCGTTGTCCTCGATGCGGAAGGACAGCAGCACCGCCTTCTTGATCCAGTCGTTCACCACCCAGACGCCGTCGCGTTTCTCCGCCACCCGGATCTCGCCACGGTCGAGGCGGTCGATGGTGTCCTGGACCGCGTCCCGGACCAGGGTCTCGACGCTCCGGGGGGTGATCTCGGCACGGTGCTCGAAGGCCTCTTCGATGGTTTGGCGGTTATCGCTCATGGGCATACTCCAAAAGGGTGGGATTGGCGGGGTGCCAGGGGTTTCACAGAGATTCGACAAAGCGACGGATGCGCCAGGCGGCCTCGACGCATTCGTCCAGGGGGGCGACCAGGGCCAGACGGGCGCGGCGGTGGCCGGGATCCTGGCCAGCGACCGCCCGCGAGAGATAGGTGCCCGGCAGCAGGCTGACATGGGCGGCGGCAAAGAGGTCGCGGGCGAAATCCGGGTCCGGGATGGGCGTGACGGGCCAGAGATAGAAACCCGCGTCCGGCCGCGCGACCTCCAGGACGTCACCCAGGATCGCCAGGACCGCATCGAACTTGGCGCGGTAGAGGGCCCGGTTGGCGATCACATGGGTCTCGTCGCGCCAGGCGGCGATGCTGGCATGCTGATGCTGCACCGGCATGGCGCAACCGTGGTAGGTGCGGTACTGGAAGAAGCGCTCGATCACCTCGGCGTCGCCGGCGATGAAGCCGGACCTCAGGCCCGGGACATTCGAGCGCTTGGACAGGCTGTGAAAGACCAGGCAACGCCGGTAATCAAGCTGGCCCAGGGCGGCGGCCGCCTGGAGCAGGCCCACCGGCGGTCGCTCCTCGTCAAAATAGATCTCCGAGTAACACTCGTCGGCGGCGATCAGGAAATCGAATTCCTCGGCCAACTGGATCAGCCGTTGCAGGGTTGCCAGCGGGATGACGGCCCCGGTGGGGTTGCCAGGGGAGCAGAGATAAAGGATCTGGCACCGTCGCCAGGTGTCCGCGTCCACGGCCGCGAAGTCCGGGATGAAGCCGTTCTCGGCCAGACATGGCAGGAAGCGGGGTTCGGCCCCCGCCAACAGGGCGGCGCCCTCGTAGATCTGATAAAAGGGATTGGGCATCAGTACCAGGGGCGGTTGCGTCCGGTCCACCAAGGCCTGGGCAAAGGCGAACAGCCCCTCGCGGGTACCGTTCAGGGGCAGGATCTGGCGCTCGGGGTCCAGGCCGCCCGCGGGCAACTGGAAACGTCGGGTTAGCCAGTCGGCGATGGTCTGGCGCAGGGCCGGCAAACCCCGGGTGGTGGGATAGGCGGATAGCAGGTGCAGATGGGCGATCAGGGTCTCGACGATGAATTTCGGCGTCGGGTGCTTGGGCTCGCCGATGGACAGGGCAATGTGGCCTAGCCCCACCGGTGGCTCGATGCCCGCCTTGAGGGCGGCGAGTTTTTCGAAGGGGTAGGGTTGGAGCCGGGCCAGATCGGGATTCATGCGGGTTGCCGGGATTGTCGCCTAGGATCGTAAAGTAAATTAGTATATCAGCCAATCAGGGGCGGATTACGGATCAAACACCAGCCGAAGACTCAGGCCGATGTCAGAAATCATAGGGATTCACCACGCCAGCCTCTTCGTCGCCGACACGGCGCGGGCCCTGGCCTTCTACCGGGATCTGCTCGGGCTGGCGGTCATCGCCGAGCGCCCGGACCTGGGCTTTCCGGGCGCCTGGCTCCGGGTCGGGGCACAGCAAATCCATCTGCTGGAGCTCCCTAACCCGGACCCGGTGACGGGCCGCCCGGACCATGGCGGCCGAGACCGGCACCTCGCCCTCGTGGTGCGGGATCTCGACGCCCTTGCCGAGCGTCTGGAACAGGCCGGGATTCCCTATAGCCGCAGCCGCTCGGGCCGGGCCGCCCTCTTTTGCCGGGACCCAGATGCCAATGCCCTGGAGTTCATCCCGGCTCCCGGCGGGGCGGGGGCGAAGTGACCGATCGCCGATCCGGGAACAGGGTCGCGCGCGGGAACAGGGCCTTACGCCTCTTGGTGGGGGAGCAGAGGAGATCGGGCTTGCGGCCGCGGAGATAACGCCTGAAAATATCCGCATCAAGTGCGGAGATATTAGTGGTCACCTATATTTGGCAACACCCTGCCTGGCCCCATTGGCGCCATGACCTGACGCGTCTGGCCACCCCCCTGGCCCAGGTACGCCACGCCCAGGGCCGGTTACTGGGGCGGGCGGAATCCCTTGGGTTCAAGCTGCGCGACGAGGCCTGGCTGGAGACCTTGACCCAGGATGTCCTCAAGAGCAGCGAGATCGAGAACGAACTCATAAACCGGGATCAGGTCCGCTCCTCCATCGCTAGACGCCTGGGGCTGGACATTGGCGCGCTGGCGCCCCTGGATCGCCACGTCGAAGGCGTGGTGGAGATGATGCTCGACGCCACCCAGCACTATGCCAGCCCTCTCACGGCCCCAAGGCTGTTCGCGTGGCATGGCGCCCTGTTCCCCACGGGGCGCAGTGGGCTGGTGGCCATCCGCGTAGCCGCTTGGCGCGACGATGCCCAGGGGCCGATGCAAGTCGTCTCCGGCCCCATGGGTCGGGAAAAGGTGCACTTCACCGCACCGCCCACGGAGCGGCTGGCATCCGAGGTTGCCAGCTTCTTGATCTGGTTCGAACAGCCCGATGACCTGGACCCCGTACTCAAGGCCGGACTGGCGCATCTGTGGCTGGTGACCCTGCATCCCTTTGACGACGGCAACGGCCGCATCGCCCGCGCGGTAGGTGATCTGACCCTGGCGCGCTCGGAGCAGACTCCGCAACGTTTTTACAGTCTGTCGGCGCAAATACAGCAGGAACGCGGTGACTACTACACCCTTTTGGAACGAACCCAGAAGGGTGATCTCGATGTGACCGAGTGGCTATTATGGTTTCTGGCCTGCCTGGGTCGAGCCATTGCGCGGGCCGAGGACAGCTTGGCCGCCGTGCTGAGCAAGGCCCGCTTTTGGGAGCGTTTCGCCAGTACCCCCATGAACGCGCGCCAAATTAAGGTGCTGAACCGCTTACTGGATGGTTTCGAGGGCAAGCTGACGACCAGCAAGTGGGCCAAGCTGGCAAAGTGCTCGCAGGACACCGCCTATCGTGACATTCTGGCCTTGATCGAATGGGGCGCGCTGCGGAAGGCCGAGGGGGCGGGGCGGGGCACGCATTATCCCTTGGCGATACCCACTGACGAGGCCGACGAAAGTTTGCCGCCGGCCTACCATCCTCATTGATACCGCTTGGCAACCCGGCTAGCATCGGGTCATCCCCCCCTCTCTTCCCGGAGTCCTGGCCCCATGGCCGCCGCTGCCCCGCCGCTTTCCCGGTCGCCGGACGACCCACCCGCGGACGATGGGCTCGACCCCGCCCTGATCGCGGCCTTCATCAGCCGTTGGTCCGCCGCCACCGGCAGTGAGCGGGCCAACCACCAGCTCTTTCTGACCGAGATCTGCACCCTGCTCGGTCTGCCCCAACCCGACCCGGCCCGCGCCGACACCCAGGACAACGCCTACTGCTTCGAGCGCCGCGTCTGCTTTCAGCACGGCGACGGCACCCAGAGCCAAGGCTTCATCGACCTCTACCGCCGCGCCTGCTACGTCCTGGAGAGCAAATAGACCGGGCTGGAACTCGACACCCGCGGCTGGGACAAGGCCATGCTCCGCGCCCACGGCCAGGCGGTGCAGTATGTCCGCGCCCTGCCCGGGGCCGAGGGCCGTCCCCCCTTCGTGGTGGTGGTGGACGTGGGGCGCGGCCTCGAGCTCTACAGCGAGTTCAGCCGCAGCGGTGGGGCCTACATCCCCTATCCCGACCCGCGCTCCCATCGCCTCCGCCTGGACGACCTGCGCCGGCCCGCCATCCGCGCCCGGCTGCGCGCCCTTTGGCTCGACCCGCTC
>JBATOB010000327.1:0-5167 GCA_049290655.1 Chromatiaceae bacterium
CGGCCGGTAGCTCTGCGCCAACACGCTGTCCACGGCGACCCGCGCCATGTCCGGGCGGTTGTAGACCGGGATGATGGTCGAAACCAGGCCCGGCACGGTCGTTGGCTCAGTCATGGATTGCAATCATGTCCGTCAAGGTCTTCTCCAACTGGTGCCGCCACGCATGATAGGCGTTTGCGAGCTCGCCCGCCGCCGTGATGGCTGCCTCGATAGCGGCAAAGCGGGTGTTGGGGTCATCCGGGTATTCGTGCGTCAGGCGATTGCGCGTCTCGCGCCAACTCAGCCAGTCGTCAACATTCAGAAAGCCGAGCTTTTCCAGCCGGTTCAGGCGATCGATCATCGGCCAGTCTTCAAAGGGTTCCGAAAGCGCGGCGAGGGTCGCCGGGACCAGGCGCAAACCCACGGCATCTTGCAGTTTGGTAAAGCGGAACAGCAATTGGTCGAGCGTCCGCAACTTCTCACGATCAGTCTCCAGCAACGCCAGGTTCGGCGCCGGGGCGCCATGCCAATCCCGCAGGGCGTCTTGCAAGATGGCGAGGTGTCGGTCAGCTTCCCAGAGGGCTGTTGTTAGGGCGCCTTGCGCCGTCATCCCGGCACCTCCGCCAGTAATCGTCCATCACGCCTCGCCGCCTTGATGATCGGTCGCTCGTCGGGCGCGCCGGCCGGAACGACCAGAACGTCGATTTGTCGTTCTCCAAGCAGGCGGTAGAGCCGCGCGATGAAGCGGTTGCGCTGCTCGACCAACGCTTGAGGCTCGAGTGGGAATGGGGGCTCGATCAGCAAATCGATGTCGCCGCCCCGCCGTGCGTCGTCCAGGCGCGAGCCGAACAGCCGTACGGTGGAACGAGGCGCGAAACACTCGCGTGCCGCCCGTTCGATTGCAGTGACTTCGTGGGGTGTTAGGCGCATGCGGCATCTCCCCAAGGGACGCGGTTGACGGGGCCGGCATCGCCGAGGGCAGCCAGTACGCTGTGGATGGCGACCCGCGCCATCTCCGGCCGGTTGGACACGGGGATGATGGTCGAAACCAGGCCAAGAATGATCGGCGCCATCATAGGTAAGGCTCCCCTGGCACGCGAGTGCGGATGATGCGGGCGGGGACGCCGAAGGCCACGACACGATCCGGGAGGTCGTGGAGTACCAAGGCCCCGGCGCCCACCAGGGTATCGTCGCCGATGCGGATCCCCTCAATCAAATTAGCCCCCAAGCCGATGGCACTGCGCCTGCCGATGCGCACCCGTCCGCCGGTGGCCACGCCAGGCGCCAGGCTCGACCAGTCGGCCAGGATGCCGTCGTGATCCAGGGAGCTGTTGGTGTTGAGGATGCAGCCCCGGCCGATGCGCGCCCCGCTTACCGCCACCGCGCCTGGCATCATCACCGTCCCCTCCCCCACCTCGACATCCCCGGCCACCACGGCGGCGGGATGGATGGCGCCGACCAGCCGCGCCGCCGGTACGGCCTTCTGGATGCGCTCGAACATGGCGGCGCGTTGGACGTTGTCGCCGATGGCGATCACCACGTCGGCGATGCCATGCTCGACTAACAGGCGCGGCACCTCCGCCTCGCCGCCCAGGATGCGGTATCCCAGACGCGCCGTGCCCGGCGCCTGGAAGGAATCGATCAGCCCGACAATCCGGCGGCGGCCCTCGGCGTGGATCACGTCCACCAGGGCACGCGCCTGTCCGGCGGCACCGATGATCAGCACCGAGCCGGTCATCGGCACCCTCACCCGGCCCAGCGCGGCGCGGCGCGGATGATGGCGCTGATGGCGTCGATCTGCTCGGGCGTCACCTGGGTACCGGTGGGCAGGGCCAAGACCCGCTCGCTGAACGCCACCGTGTTGGGCAGGGCCAGGCCGGCGTCCGGGTCCAGGGTTCGATAAGGCTCCATGCGGTGGCACCCCGGGTAGAAATAACGGCGGGCCAGGACATGGTGTTGCCGCAACCGCTCCTTCAGCCCATCCCGGCTCAGGCCGAAGCGCGCCTCGTCAACCTCCAGGATCAGATAGTGGTAATTGTTGCGCTCCGCGGGCGGGTACTGGATGACGCGGATGCCCGGCAGCCCGGCCAGCCCGGCGCGGTACTGCTCCAGGTTCCGCCGATTGATGGCGATGAAGCCCTCCAGGCTGTCCAGATTGGTCAGGCCCATGGCCGCGCAGATCTCCGGCATCTTGCCGTTGACGCCGACATAGATGACCTCGTCCTCGCCCGCGAAGCCGAAGTTCTGCATCAGCCGGATCTTGCCGGCCAGGGCGTCGTCGTTGGTGGCCACCGCCCCACCCTCGAAGCTATTGAACACCTTGGTGGCATGGAAGCTGAACACCTCGCAGGCGCCGAAATGGCCGATCATCCGCCCCTGGTGGGAGCAGCCGAAGGCATGGGCGGCATCGAACATCAGCGCCAGCCCATGGCGCCGCGCCACCGCCTCCAGCCCGTCGGTGTCGCAGGCCCGCCCGTACAGATGCACGCCGAGGAGGCCGCTGGTGCGCGGGGTGATATGGCGCTCGACCGCCGCCGGGTCGAGGTTGTAGGTGTCCGGGTCGATGTCGCAGAAGACCGGGCGAATCCCCTGCCACTGCAGGGCGTGGGCGGTGGCGATGAAGGTCAGCGAGGGCAGGATCACCTCGCCCTCCAGGCCCAGGGCACGGATCGCCAGCTCCAGCGCGACCGTGCCGTTGGCGGTGACGATGCAATGGCGCACCCCCAGATACTCGGCCAGCCGTTGCTCGAAGGCCTGGACCAGGGGCCCGTAGTTGGTCAGCCAGGCGCGATCCAGGATCCCTTGCGTCAGCTCCAGGAACCGGGCCCGGTCGCCGATGTTGGGGCGGCCGACGTGGAAGGGGGCGGCAAAGGTCGGGAACACTGGCATGTCATCGGTCATAAGCTATAAACCGATGGCCCGGCGTACTGACTCGAAGCGGCGGCGCAACGCCAGCCGCCCCCGGCCCGCCCGGTAGATCGCAACGATGGGCATGGTCAGCCATTGTCCCCAAAGCAACAGATACGAGACCGGCGCGCGCGCGAGCAAACGGGGTCCCGCGGACCACAAGACACCGAAGGACTGGCGCCAGTGCTCGAGGAAGCCGGGCCCCCATTGTGCCGCTATGTCCATGCGATAGATCCAGATCTCCCGATCCGCCAGCGCGCTGGCGTGGCGTCCGCCGAAATAGCCATCAAGCGCATCGATGCAATCCCGGCTCATTTGGACGCGGTTCATCCGCTCCGCATTGTGCCAGAGCCCGCCCTCATGCCGCCGGTAATAGGAAAACTCCTCGTCGAGGAAGCCACACAAGCCGCGCTCGGTGAGATACCCGAGCAACATGCTCTCCCAACAGACGCGGTCCGGGAACATCGGGTAGCGCTCCAGATAGGTCGCTCGGAACAAAACCGTCGAGGTATGCACCAGATAGCGCCGTAAGACCTCATCCAGGCCGTAGGCGGCCTTGGCCGGCACCCACGTCATGCGGTTGCTTGTTCTGGCGGCGCACCAGGCATACTCCGGATGCCCCTCCATCAGATCGACCTGGCGCCGCAACTTATGGTCACAGGTCCAGTAATCGTCGCCTTCCAGAAATGCAAGGTATTTGCCCCGCGCATGGGCCACCAGCCGCAGAAAATTAGCCGTGATGCCGACGTTGCGATCGGCGACGAAGACGCGCACCAAACCGGGATGGGTCTGCTGCAACGCCAGGGCCACCCGCCGGGTCTCATCTGTCGAAAAGTCCTCCCCGATCAGCAATTCGATGGAGAAATCGCATGCCTGCCGGACCACACTCTCGACCGCCTGGCGCAGAAAGGGCGCATGGTTGCGTGTCATCATCAACACGCTGACCGTTGGGACTGCGGGTAGCTGGTCCGGCTCCGAGTGCTCTTCCGCCGGGATGGCGAGCATGTCCGATCGCGCGAGCCATTCAGTCATATCAGCCCCCGACCCGCGCGCAGCGCCCGCAATCGCTTGGCCTGCCACCACCATTGACGCGGCCCGGTGACGGATCGCAACGCCACCACCCGCGCGTCGGGTAGCCCGCTCAAATGCCGTGCCGCCATGCTAAACGAGGACAGGGCCGGATAGATCAGATAATCGCACGCGGCCAGCAAGCACATCTCCACCACGGCGTCCTCGGCACGGGCCAATCGCTCCGGCCCTTCAGGGGTGAAATGGATCGGTTGCCCCGCCGTGGGAAACCACTTGGGCCGTGTCACCAGCCCCGGGAAGCGCCGGCCGATCATCCCGACCATGTCGGCATTATCGGTCGCGAGAAAGATCCCGGCCTCGGGATGCCTGCGGCGCACGGCGGCGATGGCCCGCGGATAACTCTCGTCGTTCACCTGCTTGCCGGCGCCGCCCTTCTCGAAGGTCTTACGGACATGGACACCCATCATCGGGCGGGTGAAATGCCGCTCCCGAAACGCCGCTACCTGCTCGCGTATCCGTGCCGCCGGCCGGACATGCCGCGCCGCCAGTTGACGCAAGGCATCCTCGGGGGAGCTACCCACCCGACGCACCGGGTCCGCCGCCTGCCAGGACGGCGTGAAGCCGTCGAAATCCCACATCACCAACACCGACTCCGCGTAATCGAAGCGCGTCTGATCAAACGACAATTCCCGCAAGGCCCAACCCCGGTTCCAATCGTCGTCGCGCAGCTCCGCGTAGAGGCGATTGAGCGGCCAATCCAGTCGACCCCGCCACGCCGGCGGCCATGTGTCCGCAGGGGCCGTCAACCCATCCAAGCAATCGGCGGCGGGAACATCGATCAGTTCGAACAAGTGCGGAAAGACATTGGTCCCGGCGGGCCCATACAGCCCATCCGCCCACTGGACCGACAAGGCCCGGCCCGTGACGTGCGCGTAGTGCAGCGCGGACAGAACCGCCCGCACCAGATCACCAATGCCGGCGCCGCCCGTACTCTTGAGCAGCACCCAGCGAGGGTCTCCGGCCGATTGACTTGCGGTCATTGGATAGGCTCGACCATGGTCCCGCGTCTGTCGGTACGCCAGGGCCTGTGACTAGCCACCATGTGCAACAATCGATCGTGAAAAAATATCATCGCTTCACGCCTTGTCGTGTCCGATGTCCGGCCAGCGCTGTTTGGTACAGATCCAGGTACTGAGCCGCGATGACTTGCTCAGAAAAGCGTTCCTCAACATAGGCCCGGGCCGCACCGCCC
>JBATOB010000328.1:0-14347 GCA_049290655.1 Chromatiaceae bacterium
CGTATCCCGTAATCTGTAACTCGCTGATTTATATTTTGAAAGCGCGGGTGTTCCGGCTTGACATCTGTCAAGAAGCTGCACTAGACTTCACCATCCGCGTTGTAATGGCTTCATAAGAATTCAACAGCAAGGGGAAGTGGGTGCTAGAAAACTATCTTCCAATTCTGATTTTCATGATCATCGGCTTGCTGGTGGGCGGGGGTGCCATGGCCGCTGGCTTCGTTCTGGCGGAGCGCCGGCCCGACGCCGAGAAGGATGGCCCTTACGAATGCGGCTTCGAGGCCTTCGAAAGTGCGCGTCTCAAGTTCGATGTCCGCTACTATCTCGTCGCCATCCTCTTTATCATATTCGACTTGGAAATCGCCTTCCTTTTCCCTTGGGCCGTCGCGCTTGAGGGCTTGGGGCTGGTTGGTTTCATGGCCATGGTGATTTTCCTCGCTATCCTCGTAGTCGGTTTCATCTATGAGTGGAAGAAGGGGGCCCTGGAATGGGAATAGCTGGCATTCTTGAGCAGGGCGTGATCACTACCACGGCCGACAAACTCATCAACTGGGCTCGTACCGGGTCCATGTGGCCCATGACCTTCGGTCTCGCCTGTTGCGCCGTGGAGATGATGCAGGCCGGTGCTGCCCGCTATGACCTTGATCGCTTCGGCATGATTTTTCGACCCAGCCCCCGGCAATCCGACGTCATGGTTGTTGCTGGCACCCTCTGCAATAAAATGGCCCCCGCCTTGCGTAAGGTCTATGACCAGATGGCGGAACCGCGTTGGGTCATCTCCATGGGCTCCTGTGCCAATGGGGGGGGCTATTATCATTATTCCTATTCGGTGGTGCGCGGGTGCGACCGCATTGTTCCGGTCGATATCTATATCCCGGGCTGCCCGCCCACGGCCGAGGCCCTGCTATACGGCATCCTGCAGTTACAGAACAAGATCCGCCGTACCAACACCATAGCCCGCTGAGCAGCCACTCGCCATGTCACAACAGGAATCGAGAACCGGCGACGCCCGACAAGACGCGCTCGTGGATGCGATCGACCGGCGCTTCGCGGGTAGCGACTATCATCTGGAGTTCAGTCGCGGGGGGATGACACTGGTCACCCAGGCGGAGGCTTGGCACGAGCAGGCCCTGATCCTCCGCGATCACCCGGATTTCCTGTTCGAGCAGCTCACGGATGTCTGTGGCGTTGATTTCGGCGCCTACGGCCAGTCGGAGTGGGCCACGGAGGCTGCCTCCAGCACCGGTTTCGGGCGCGGCACCGAGAGTCGGGGGATCGCGGTCGATGATTCCAAACGCTTCGCCTCGGTCTATCATTTGTTGTCGATGAGCCACAACCGCCGGCTGCGGATTCGGGTCCAACTCGCGGGCCCGCAGCCCATGGTGGATTCGGTGGTGGATATCTGGAGTGTAGCCAACTGGTTCGAGCGCGAGGCCTTCGATCTGTTTGGCATCCTCTATCGCGGTCATCCAGATCTCCGCCGTATCCTTACCGACTACGGCTTTGTAGGTCACCCCTTCCGCAAGGACTTCCCGATCTCGGGCCATGTGGAGATGCGCTATGACCCGGGTCTTGGCCGCGTGGTGTATGAACCGGTCAGTATTGAGCCCCGCGTCTTGGTTGCGCGCGTAATTCGCTCCGATAGCCGCTTCGGCGACGCCTCGCTGGACCGCCCCCATGCCTGAGATTCGCAATTACACCCTGAACTTTGGACCCCAGCATCCCGCCGCCCATGGCGTCTTGCGCTTGGTGCTGGAGATGGATGGCGAGGTGATTGTCCGGGCCGATCCCCATGTCGGGATGCTCCATCGGGGTACCGAGAAGCTGGCGGAGACCAAGCCCTATAATCAGAGCATTGGCTACATGGACCGCCTGGACTATATGTCCATGCTCTGTAACGAGCATGGCTACGTCATGGCCATCGAGCGTTTGCTGGGTATCGAGGCGCCGATTCGGGCTCAATATATTCGTACCCTGTACGACGAGATCACTCGCCTCCTCAACCACCTGCTGTGGCTGGGGACTCATGGCCTGGACGTGGGCGCCATGACCATGTTCATCTATTGCTTCCGTGAGCGCGAAGATCTCATGGACTGCTACGAGGCGGTTTCCGGCGCGCGGATGCATGCGGGCTCTTATCGGCCCGGTGGCGTCTATCGCGATCTGCCGGAACAAATGCCCCGTTATCGCGAAGAGCCTAGCAAGTGGCATAGCGCCGAGGATTTCGCCCGGCGCAACGAGGCGCGCCAAGGTTCGCTGTTGGACTTCATCGAAGACTTCACGGTGCGGTTCCCGGGTTACGTCGATGAGTACGAGACCTTGCTCACGGATAATCGCATCTGGAAGCAGCGCACCGTGGGTATCGGTGTTGTCTCGCCGGAGCGTGCCCTCCAGCTCGGATTTACGGGCCCCATGATCCGGGGTTCTGGCTTTGCCTGGGACTTGCGCAAGAAACAGCCCTACGCCGCCTATGACCTGGTGGATTTCGATATCCCGGTGGGGCAAAACGGTGACAGCTACGATCGTTATCTGGTGCGCGTCGAGGAGATGCGCCAATCTAACCGGATCATCAAACAGTGTGTCGATTGGCTGCGGGCCAACCCGGGTCCGGTCATGATCGGCGACCACAAGATAGCACCGCCCCCTCGTGCCGAGATGAAGGGTGACATGGAAGCCCTCATTCATCACTTCAAGCTTTTCACCGAGGGCTATTGCCCGCCCGCTGGCGAGGTCTTTGCCGCGGTGGAGGCCCCCAAGGGCGAGTTTGGTGTCTATCTGGTGTCGGACGGGGCCAATAAGCCCTACCGGGTCAAGATCCGTGCCCCAGGCTTCGCCCATCTTTCGGCCATGGACGAGATGGCGCGTGGGCACATGCTGGCGGACGTGGTGGCCATCATTGGCACCATGGACATCGTATTTGGGGAGATTGACCGCTGATGAGCTTCAGAAGCGTACCCCTGACCGTTCTGGCCCCGCACGAGGTCAAGAAGGATCTTCTTGACGCCACGATTCGCGCCGCTATTGATGACCACATCGCCAAATACCCGGCCGAGTGGAAGCAGTCGGCGGTCATGCCGGCCCTGACCCTGGTACAGGACTGGAACGGCGGCTGGTTGTCCCGGGAACTTATGGACGATGTCGCTCGCTATTTGGATATGCCGGCCATCGCCGTCTACGAGGTGGCGACCTTTTACAATATGTACGACCTTGAGCCCACGGCCAAGAATAAGGTCTGCGTGTGTAACAGCATCTCTTGCATGTTGAATGGGTCGGAAGAGCTCATTGCGCATGTCGAAAGTAAATACGGCCTCAAACCCGGCCAGACCAGCGCCGATGGCCGCTTCACCTTTAAAGAAGCGGAGTGCCTGGGCGCCTGTCGGCATGCGCCGGCGGTACTGGTAGGTCAGACCTATCACGAGGGTCTGACCCCCGAGGCCCTTGACAAGCTGATCGAGGGGTTGGGTTAATGGACGAACGTCAGAACACGGTCTGCTTTCGCACCCTGCATCTGGATCAGCCTTGGACGCTGGCCGCCTACCGTAGCGTTGGCGGCTATTCCCAGTGGGAGAAAATTCTTCGGAAGCGGCCGGATCCCAGCGACATCATTAATGAGTTGAAGCTCTCCAATCTACGCGGGCGGGGTGGTGCCGGCTTCCCGACGGGGCTCAAGTGGAGCTTCATGCCGCGCAGGGAGCCTGGCCAGAAGTACCTGGTCTGTAACTCGGACGAGGGTGAGCCGGGCACCTGCAAGGACCGGGACATACTGCGCTACAACCCGCACCAGCTTATCGAGGGAATGGCCATCGCGGGTTACTGCATTGGCGCCACGGTGGGCTACAACTATATCCGGGGCGAGTTTTACGAGCCGACTGCCCGCTTCGAGGGTGCCTTGAAAGAGGCTTACCAGGCGGGTCTGCTGGGCCATGACATCGCCGGTAGTGGCATCGATTTCGACCTTTATGTCCATCTTGGCGCCGGTGCCTATATCTGCGGCGAGGAGACGGCGTTACTGGAGTCCATGGAGGGTAAGAAGGGCCAGCCCCGCTATAAGCCCCCCTTCCCGGCCCAGGTGGGCCTCTATGGCCAGCCTACCACCATCAATAACACCGAATCCCTGGCCTCGGTGCCGGTGATCCTGGAACGGGGAGGGCAGTGGTTCCTGGAGCAGGGCTTGCCCAATAACGGGGGTCTCAAGCTCTTTTCCGTGACGGGGCACGTCGAGAAACCGAACAATTTCGAGGTGCCCCTGGGTACCCCCTTCAAGGACCTATTGGCCATGGCCGGCGGCGTCAAGGACGGGCGCAAGCTCAAGGCGGTGATCCCCGGCGGCTCATCGACCCCGGTGGTGCCGGGTGATGTCATGATGGGCGTCACCATGGACTATGACGCCATCGCCAAGGTTGGGTCCATGCTGGGTTCGGGGGCGGTCATTGTCCTTGCCGAGGGCACCGACATGGTCAAGGTTCTGGCTAACCTGGCGCATTTCTATGCCGCCGAATCATGTGGCCAATGCACTCCTTGCCGCGAGGGCACGGGCTGGCTGGCGCGGGTGCTGCACCGGATCATCCATGGCCAGGGCCGGCCAGAGGATCTTGAACTCCTCGATACCGTGGCGGGCCATATTGGCGGACGTACCATTTGTGCCCTGGGGGATGCGGCGGCCATGCCGGTGCAGAGCTTCCTCAAGCACTACCGTCACGAGTTCGCACATTACATCGAACATGGCAGGGGCCTGGTCGGGTTCGCCTGAAAGGGCGGCCTCCCACTGAGATAGCGCAATGACGGACAAGGTCACAATCGATATCGACGGTCGCGCCTGCGAGGCGCACCCGGGAGAGATGCTCATCGCGGTCGCCGATCGCGAGGGGATCCCTATCCCGCGCTTCTGCTACCACAAAAAACTGTCCATTGCCGCTAACTGCCGCATGTGCCTGGTGGAGGTGGAGCAGAATGGGCGTCCCTTCCCCAAGCCAGTGCCCGCCTGCTCCACCCCCGTATGCACCGGCCTCAAGGTCCTGACCCGCTCCCCCAAGGCGCTGGAGGCCCAAAAGGGGACCATGGAGTTCCTGCTCATCAATCACCCTCTGGATTGTCCTATCTGCGATCAGGGCGGGGAGTGCGAGCTACAGGATGTTGCCATGGGCTATGGCCGCGATGTCTCACGCTACATCGAAGGCAAGCGGGTAGTGCAGGACGAGAACCTGGGGTCCCTTATCGCCACCGATATGACGCGTTGCATCCACTGCACCCGTTGCGTGCGGTTCGGCGCCGAGATTGCCGGTCTGCGCGAACTGGGCGCCACGGGGCGTGGCGAGCATGTCCGCATCGGTACCTTCGTCGAACACGCCATGACCCATGAGCTGGCAGGCAATATCATCGACCTCTGCCCGGTCGGCGCTCTGACCTCCAAGCCCTATCGTTTCCACGCCCGCGCCTGGGAGCTAACCCAGGTCGAGGGGCTGGCCCCGCATGATGGCCTGGGCTCGAACATCCATCTGCACGTTCGCCGTAACCAGGTGATGCGGGTCCACCCGCGTGACAACGAGGCTATCAACGAGACCTGGATCTCCGACCGAGATCGCTTTAGTTACGAGGGCCTCTATACCGAGGACCGGCTGCTGTCGCCCCTGGTCAAGAAGGACGGCGCCTGGCAGGCTATTGGGTGGTCCGAGGCCATGCAATTGGCCGCTACCCAACTTAAAGCCGCTGGCAGCCAGCTTGGGGCCCTGATTTCACCCGCCGCAACCCTGGAAGAGATGTTTCTGGCCCAAAAACTGGTGCGCGGCCTGGGCTCCTCCGACATCGATACCCGTCTTCGCCAGCAGGACTTCCGTGGCGACGCGACGGATCCCTTGCTGCCCTGGTTGGGCCTTGCCATCGCCGACGTCGAGAAGCAGGGGGCCATTCTGCTGATCGGGTCCGATATCCGGGCCGAAATCCCCTTGCTGGCCCATCGCATCCGCAAGGCGGCCATGGAAAGCCAGGCCAAGGTCATGACCATCAATCCCTACGAATTGGCCCTGACCTTCCCGGCGGAGCAGTTTACCGGTACGCCCACGGCCAATCTCGGGGACTTGGCGGCTATCGCCAAGGCCCTGGGTGCCAAGGGGGGCGGCAGCGTCAAGGACCTCATCGCCCACGCCACGCCGAATGGTCGGCATCAGGCGAGCGCCCAGGCCTTGCTTCAGGCCGAATCGGGTGTCGTCCTACTGGGCGCCTTGGCGGTGGCCCATCCGGACTATGCCCTCTTAAAGGCCTTGGCGAGCGTCGTTGCCAAGTTGGCCAAAATTGAGTTGGGCTTTCTGCCAGCGGCGGCCAATGCCTTTGGTGCCTCTCTGGCGGGGGCCTTGCCTCTGGTCGAGCCTGGCGCCAAGGCGGCGTCCGCCCCTGGCGCCTCGGTCGACGCCATGCTGGCCGAGCCCCGCAAGGCCTACCTGCTGTGGAATGTCGAACCGGGTCATGACCTGGTCGATCCTGCCCTGGCTTCCAAGGCCCTGGCCCGGGCGGATTTCGTCCTGGCCTGTGTGTCCCATCGCGAAGCCTCCGTCGAGGCGGTTGCGGACTTGATGCTGCCCATTGCCGCCTTTGCCGAGACCTCGGGGACCCTGGTCAATGCCGAGCTGACCTGGCAGGCATTCCGTGGCGTCGTCTCCCCACCGGGCGAGGCGCGGCCGGGTTGGAAGATCCTGAGGGTGCTGGGTAATCTCTTGAATTTCGGGGGGTTCGACCAGAACAGTTCGCCCCAGGTGGCGGACGAGGTGCGCGCCCTTTGCGAGGGTGTCAGCCCCGGCAATGCCTTGCTCGGGCATGTCAAGGCCAAGCCCACGGCGAAAGCGGAGCTTTGGCGCCTCGGCAATGTCCCCCTCTACCGGCTCGATGCCTTGGTGCGGCGGGCCCCCGCCCTGCAGCGCGTCCCGGGCGCGGGCTGTTTCTCCGTCCATCTCCATCCCAATCAGGCCATCGCCCTGGGCCTGGCGGCGGGCGATGCCGTTACCATCAGCCAGGGCGAGGCCATCGCCCGGAGTAAGGTCGCGCTGAGCGAGGCCGTCCCCCTGGGCTGCGCGCGCATACCGGCGGCGGTTGCTGGTAGCGAGACCCTGGGCGTTCAGATCGGCCCCGTCGTGGTCGCCAAGGCATGAGAGCGGATTGAACGATGATTGATCTCTGGAATTCCCTGCCGGAAGTCATCCGGATCCTGCTGAAGATCGTGGTGATCCTCGCGCCCCTGATGGGTCTGGTAGCCTATTACACCCTGGCGGAACGCAAGATCATTGGCTATATGCAGATCCGCATCGGCCCTAACCGGGTCGGTCCCCGCGGCCTGCTGCAGCCCATTGCCGACGCACTCAAGCTGATGTTCAAGGAGATCATCCTGCCGACCCGGGCGGACAAGACTCTCTTCATCATCGCTCCCCTCCTGACCCTGGGCCCGGCCTTGGCGGCCTGGGCCGTCTTTCCCTTCGACGAGGGCTTGGTGCTGGCGGATGTCGATGCCGGTCTGCTCTACATCCTGGCCTTAACCTCCCTGGGGGTTTACGGGGTTATTATCGCGGGCTGGGCCTCTAATTCCAAATATGCCCTGTTGGGCGCCATGCGCTCCGGGGCCCAGATCGTGGCTTATGAGATTGCCATGGGCTTTGCCCTGGTGGGCGTCCTGGTGGCCGCCGGCAGTCTTAATCTGGGCGACATAGTGCGGGCCCAGGAGGGCAATATCCTGACCTGGTTCTGGCTGCCGCTACTGCCCCTCTTTGCCATCTATTTTATCTCCGGCCTGGCCGAGACCAACCGCGCGCCCTTCGACGTGGCGGAGGGCGAGTCCGAGATCGTCGCGGGTTTTCATGTCGAATACTCCGGCATGACCTTCGCCGTCTTCTTTCTCGGCGAATACGCCAACATGATCCTCATTTCGGCCTTGTCCGCCCTCATGTTCCTGGGCGGATGGCTGTCGCCCCTGCCCGCGGCCTGGGTCCAGGGCATATTTCCGCTCGATAGTGGCTTCCACTGGCTGCTGCTCAAGACCTTCTTCTTTATGTTTCTCTTCCTGTGGTTCCGTGCCACCTTCCCCAGATATCGCTACGACCAGATCATGCGCCTGGGTTGGAAGGTCTTCATCCCGATCACCATCGTCTGGATTCTGGTCGTCGGGCTCGCGGTCTTGTACAAGCTGCCCCCCTGGTGGTCGGCCTGACGGAGAGGGGATAGAGAATGCTGCAAACCATGCGCGATTATCTGCGGAGCCTGCTCCTCATCGAGCTGTTCCAGGGGCTTGGCGTCACCGGCCGGTACTTCTTCAAGACCAAAATCACGGTCCAGTATCCCGAGGAAAAGGCGCCCCTGTCGCCGCGCTTCCGGGGCCTGCACGCCCTGCGTCGTTACGAGAACGGCGAGGAGCGCTGCATCGCTTGTAAGCTATGCGAGGCCACCTGCCCGGCTCTGGCGATCACGATCGAAGCGGAGCCGCGCGCGGACGGCAGTCGCCGCACCACGCGCTATGACATTGATCTCTTCAAGTGTATCTATTGCGGCTTTTGCGAGGAGTCCTGCCCCGTGGACTCCATCGTCGAGACCTCGATTTACGAATACTGCTTTGAGCGGCGTGAGGAGGGCATCATGACCAAGGAGCAGTTGCTGGCCATCGGCGACCAGTGCGAGGACGAGATTGCCGCGGCGAGAGCGGCGGATTCACGCTACCGTTAGGCGACGTAACGCGCCTTACACCTGATCCAATGGCTGACAGACCTACCTAAACCGGACTGGACCAAGACATGGGCTTCGAAAAGTTTCTCTTCTATGTCCTGGCGGCGACTGTGATCGCCGCGGCCGGCATGGTGGTCACGCGCCGTAATCCAGTGCATGCCGTGCTCTTTCTCGTGGTGGCCTTCGTGGCGAGCGCCATGCTCTGGATACTGATGGACGCGGAGTTCCTCGCCATCGGTCTGGTCCTGGTTTATGTCGGCGCCGTCCTGGTCCTCTTCCTGTTCGTCATCATGATGCTGGACGTCGATATCGCCACCCTGAAGGCCCAGTTCATTCGCCACCTCCCGTTTGCCCTGGTGGTCGGGGTGATCATGTTGATCGAGATCTTCATGGTGGTTGGCCCGGGCAACTTCGGCGGCGAGTCCTTCCCGACTCCGGCACACCATGGCGCTGAATATAGTAATACCCGCGAGCTCGGCCTCCTGCTCTACAGCGTCTATATCTACCCCTTCGAGATAGCCGCCGTGATCCTGCTGGTCGCCATCGTCGCCGCCATCCGCTTGACCCTGCGCCACCGCCCGGATACCAAGTATGTCGACCCCTCCAGGCAGGTCAGTGTCCGCAAGGGTCCGGATCGGGTGCGTATCGTGCGGATGTCGCCCGAGCCTCGGCGGGTGCCGCCAACCACCACCCAGACTGTCTCCGCCCAGGGCGAGGAGGACGCATCATGATCGAACTCTCCGATTATCTGATGCTGGGTGGAATCCTCTTTTCCATCAGCGTCGCGGGTATCTTCATCAATCGGAAGAACCTCATCGTCCTGCTGATGTGCATAGAGTTGATGCTTTTGGCGGTGAACATGAACTTCATCGCCTTCTCCTTTTTCCTGGGCGATATGTCGGGTCAGGTGTTTGTTTTCTTCATCCTGACCGTCGCCGCCGCCGAGGCGGCTATTGGCCTCGCCATTCTGGTGGTGCTTTTCCGTAACCGGCGCACCATCGATGTCGAGGACCTGGATGCCCTCAAGGGTTAAGCCCAGGTCGGAATGGGTCGGAAGGTCACGACGGGAACAAGAGGGCTTGTTCGATCATTGTTAGCCTGGGGATGGAAGGGTTGGGATGCGATTGAATCCCGATAATCCGTTCACTTAATTGCGGCGTCAGCGGAACAGAGCATAAAGAGCAGACAAGCAGATGGAAAACCTCTACCTGACCATCGTTCTCGCCCCCTTGGTGGGCTCTATTATCGCTGGCTTCCTGGGGAGCCGGATTGGGCGGGTGGGTGCCCACTCGGTGACCATCCTGGGCGTCGGTCTCTCCCTTGGCTTATCCCTCTATGTGCTGAAGGGGTTCGTGGACGGAACCCTGCCGGCTTTTGATGGCCCCGTCTACACCTGGATGATCAGCGGCGGGATCGGCTTCGAGATCGGCTTCCTGATTGACAAACTGACGGCCCTGATGATGGCCGTGGTGACCTTCGTCTCCCTCATGGTGCATATTTACACCATTGGCTATATGGCGGATGACGAGCACAACTGGCCCAAGGAATCCTTGGCCGGCCGCAACGCCTATCAGCGTTTCTTCAGCTATATCTCCCTCTTTACCTTCTCCATGCTGATGCTGGTAATGTCGAACAACTTCCTGCAGTTGTTCTTCGGCTGGGAGGCGGTGGGACTGGTTTCCTACCTCTTGATTGGCTTCTGGTCCGTGCGCGAGACGGCCATCTTCGCCAACCTCAAGGCCTTTCTGGTCAACCGCGTCGGTGACTTCGGCTTCATCCTGGGCATCGGCGCCATCGCCATGTATTTTAATTCCATGGACTACATGGATGTTTTTGCCGCGGCGCCCGCTCTGGCCCACACTCAGGTCCAGATCTGGGGGGATTCCTCCTGGTCCCTGATGACGGTCATCTGCGTCCTGCTCTTCATCGGCGCCATGGGCAAGTCGGCCCAGGTCCCGCTCCATGTCTGGCTGCCGGACTCCATGGAAGGCCCCACGCCCATCTCGGCCCTGATCCACGCCGCCACCATGGTCACCGCGGGTATCTTCATGGTGGCGCGCATGTCGCCGCTCTACGAACTCTCGGAGACCGCCCTGAGTTTCGTCATGGTTATCGGCGCCACCACGGCCTTCTTTATGGGTCTCGTCGGCCTGGTGCAGAATGATATCAAGCGGGTGGTTGCCTATTCGACCCTGTCCCAATTGGGCTACATGGTCGCGGCCTTGGGGGCCTCCGCCTATGCCGCCGGCATCTTCCACCTCATGACCCACGCCTTCTTCAAGGCCCTGCTCTTTCTGGCGGCCGGATCGGTCATCATCGCCATGCATCATGACCAGGACATCCGCAATATGGGCGGCCTGCGTAAGTACATGCCCATCACCTGGATCACCTTCCTCCTCGGCTCCTTGGCCCTCATCGGATTTCCCGGCTTCTCGGGCTTTTTCTCCAAGGATGCCATCATCGAGGCCGTGCATTTGTCACGGGTGGGTGGCGCGGGTTATGCCAGCGTATTGCTGACCCTGGGTGTCTTCGTCACCGCCCTCTATAGTTTCCGACTCTATTTCATCGTCTTCCACGGCAAGGAGCGGATGGATGAGCACACCCGACATCACCTTCACGAGACGCCGGCCGTGGTCTGGGTGCCTCTGGTCCTTCTGGCGATACCATCCGTCTTCATTGGTTGGATGACGATGGAGGCGGTGCTGTTCGGCGACTGGTTCAAGGGCGTCATCCATGTCGCGCCCCAGCATGACGTCCTGGCCCAGATAGGCGCCCATTTCCATGGTCAGGCGGGCTTTGTCCTGCACGGCATGATGGCGCCGCCCTTCTGGCTGGCGATGGGTGGTCTTATCCTGGCCTGGTACGTTTACATGAAGAAGCCGGTCCTGGCCGATTACGCCATGGTGCGCTTCAGCCGCGCCTATCGCATTCTGGATGGCAAGTACGGCTTCGATCAGTTCAATATGGCCGTTTTCGCTGGCGGGAGCCGGGCCCTGGGCAAGTTTTTCTGGGTAACCGGCGATCAGGGGATCATCGATGGTATCCTCATCAATGGCTCCGCCCAAGGCGTGGGCCGGATCGCGCAACGCCTGCGCGGTATCCAGACCGGATATCTGTACCACTACGCCATCGCCATGATTCTGGGTCTGGTGGCCTTGATGACCATCTTCGTGACCTTCTGATCCCGAGGGAGACGGACGAGCATGCAATCCGCAATTCCAGTTCTGTCGCTGGCCATCTGGCTGCCCATCATCGGCGGCCTGGCGGTACTCACCAGCGGCGATAAGGCCCCCAACATCTCGCGCTGGATGGCCTTGAGCTTTTCCGTGCTCACCTTCCTGGTCAGCCTGCTGCTATGGACGGACTTCGACGCCGGCACGGCCCAGATGCAGTTCGTCGAGCGTGCCCCCTGGATTCCTACCTTCAACGCTTGGTACCACCTGGGGGTGGACGGTATCTCCATGCCGCTCATCATCCTGACCACCTTTATCACCATCCTGGTCCTCATCTCCGGCTGGGAAGTCATCAGCTACAAGCCGTCCCAATACATGGCCGCCTTCCTCATCATGGAAGGTGTCATGGTCGGTGTCTTCTCCGCCCTGGACGCTATCCTCTTCTATGTCTTCTGGGAGGCCATGCTGATCCCGATGTTTATCATCATTGGGGTCTGGGGTGGGCCCAAGCGGGTTTATGCCACTATTAAGTTCTTTCTTTACACCTTCTTCGGCTCGGTCTTCATGTTGGTCGCCTTGATCTACATGTACTTCAAGTCGGGCTCCTATAGCATCCTCGGCTTCCAGGCCTTGCCCCTGAGCCTCACCGAGCAGATCTGGATCTTCCTGGCCTTCCTGGCCGCCTTTGCCGTCAAGGTGCCCATGTGGCCGGTACATACCTGGTTACCGGACGCCCATGTGGAGGCCCAAACGGGTGGGTCCGTGATCCTGGCGGCCATCATGCTCAAGATCGGTGGCTACGGCTTTCTGCGCTTCAGCCTGCCCATCACCCCGGACGCGAGCGCCACCCTGGATTGGCTGGTGATCGCCATGTCCTTGATCGCCGTGGTCTATATCGGCTTCGTCGCCCTGGTCCAGCAGGATATGAAGAAGCTGATCGCCTACTCCTCCATCGCCCACATGGGCTTTGTCACCCTGGGCTTCTTCATCGCCTTCAGCATCTTCGCGCGGGCTGGCGCCACGGGTGGCGTGGTGATGGGCATGGAGGGCGGCATGGTGCAGATGGTCTCCCATGGCTTCGTATCGGCGGCCATGTTCCTCTGCGTCGGGGTTCTCTACGACCGTCTTCACTCCCGCGAGATCTCGACTTATGGGGGCGTGATTCATACCATGCCCGTGTTTGGCGCCCTGATGGTCTTCTTCGCCATGGCCAATGCTGGCCTCCCGGGCACCTCGGGATTCGTGGGCGAGTTCATGGTCATCCTGGCCAGCTTCCAGGCGGATTTCTGGTATGCCTTCCTGGCGGCGACCACCCTGATTCTGGGCGCGGCCTACACCCTCTGGATGGTCAAGCGGGTCGTTTATGGCCCAGTGACTAGTGATAAGGTGGCGGGTTTGCAGGATGCCAATGGCCGGGAGTTGCTGGTGCTGGGGACCCTGGCCGTAGCCGTGCTGGCCTTGGGCCTTTGGCCAGCGCCCTTAGTGGAGGTGATGGACGCCAGCATCCAGAACCTGGTCCAGCACCTTGCGGTTTCCAAGCTAGCCGCGGTCCCCGCGGCTGTCGCGGCACTGCCTTGAACCCTGTTTAGCCCGGCGGCCCGCGCCTCGGCCGGGTCCCTTGATTGCGGAAGATCAGCATGACCTTCGATTACGCCCATTTGATTCCCGTCGTTCCGGAGATCGCGGTTCTGGTCCTGGCCAGCATCCTGCTGCTGGTGGATCTCTGGCTTAAGGACCGGGAAAAGGGGATCAACCATGTGATCGCCGTCCTGGGTCTCCTGATCGCCATCGGCCTCACGGGTCTGGTCGGCGGCGGGGAGCGGGAGATCGTTCTCGGAGGTACCTACGTCCGCGATCCCATGAGCGACGTGCTGAAGATTGCCATCCTCCTTATCAGCCTGCTGACCTTCGTCTATTCCCGGGACTACCTGCGTGACCGCCAGATGATGGTGGGCGAGTTCTATGTCCTGACCCTATTCGCGGTGTTGGGCATGATGGTCATGGTCTCCGCCAACAGTTTCCTGACCCTCTACCTGGGGTTGGAACTGCTGGCCCTCTCTCTCTATACCTTGGTCGCCTTCGACCGGGACAGCCCGAACGGGGCCGAGGCGGCCATGAAGTATTTTGTCCTCGGCGCCCTGGGCTCCGGACTCCTACTTTACGGCCTGTCCATGCTCTATGGCGCCACCGGTTCCCTGGAACTGGGGGCCGTCGCCGGGGCGGTGGCCTTGCAGGGTGCCACTAACCAGGTGCTGGTCTTTGGCCTGGTCTTAGTTGTCATTGGCATTGGCTTCAAATTCGGCGCCGTGCCCTTCCACATGTGGGTGCCCGACACCTATCAGGGCGCGCCCAACCCCGTGGTCCTTTTTCTCGGCAGTGCCCCCAAGATCGCTGCCTTTGCCATGGCCTTCCGCCTCCTGGTCGATGGTCTGGGCGCACTGCATGAGGAATGGCAGGGGATGCTCATCATCCTGGCC
>JBATOB010000329.1:0-10372 GCA_049290655.1 Chromatiaceae bacterium
GTATTGGGCTCAATTTTCAATCTTTTTAAGGAATCGTGATTTATGGGGCGTCGGCGTAGGCTTGGCCGCGACATCGATGGCATTCTGCTGCTGGATAAGCCGCTGAATTTGACCTCCAACGAGGCCCTCCAGCGAGTCAAGCGGCTTTTTCAGGCCAATAAGGCGGGCCATACCGGGAGCTTGGACCCCCTGGCCACCGGCCTGCTGCCGGTGTGTCTGGGCGGCGCCACAAAATTCTCCACCTATCTGCTCGACGCCGACAAACGTTACCGGGTGCGGGTGCGCCTGGGGGTCACCACCACCACGGCCGACGCCGAGGGCGAGGTCCTGGAGACCCGTCCCGTGGAGGATCTGGACGAGGCCCGGGTGCGGGCGGCCCTGGATTGCTTCCGGGGCCCCATCGACCAGCTCCCACCCATGTATTCGGCGGTCAAGCACCAGGGCGAGCGCCTCTACAAGCTGGCGCGCCAGGGCATCGAGGTCGAGCGTCAGACGCGCACCGTTACCATCCATGCGCTGGAACTGCTTGACCTGGCCCTGCCGGAACTGGAGATGGACGTCCACTGCTCCAAGGGTACCTATGTGCGGACCCTGGCGGAGGACATCGGCGCCATGCTGGGCTGCGGTGGCCACGTCATTGGCCTCCGCCGCATTGGCGTTGGGCCCTACGTCCAGCCCGAGAGCCGCTTCGTGACCCTGAGCGAGATCGAGGCTATCGTCATGGCGGACGAGGAGGGCGCTTTCCCCGCGCTCGACGCCCTGCTGCTGCCCCTGGAAAGCGCCCTGGATCATTGGCCGGCGGTGCGCCTGACGGCCGATGCCGCCTTCTACCTGCGTCAGGGTCAGGCGGTGCTGGTACCGCAGGCCCCGACGGAGGGTCTGGTGCGGCTTTATGATCCCTCGCTCCATTTTCTGGGCGTTGGCTGCATCCTCGATGATGGCAAGGTGCAGCCCAAGCGTCTGCTGTAACCGCGAACCGGTATGATTTTCCGGACGGCTGGCCGCCTGCCCGCCGTCCCTAACCCAAGGCCTGGCCCCCTGAACTCATTGTCGGAGGGCCGGCGGTAACACCGCTAAGGGCCGTCGTCGCCACACCCTAAGAGGAGTAAGACAACATGGCAATGAGCACAGCCGATAAAGCCAAGGTCGTTGAAGACTACCAGCGCAGTCCCGGGGACACGGGTTCGCCCGAGGTCCAAGTGGCCCTGTTGACCGCCCGCATCCTCGACCTGAGTGGCCATTTTGCCCAGCACAAGGGCGATCACCACTCCCGTCGGGGTCTGGTGCGCATGGTCAACTCCCGCCGCAAGCTGCTTGACTACCTCAAGGGCAAGGACGTCGACCGCTATCGCGAGCTGATCGCCCGCCTGGGTCTGCGCCGCTGATCCTCGTGCCGGATGGCCCGGGACCCCAAGGGGGGTCCCCCGACCTTCGGGCGCCTCGCCTTGATGCGGGGCGCCCTAGCCTATGCCCATCACGGAACCCGGGGTCAACCCCTCGGGTCTTCCCGTGCCTCATCCCGAATGGCGCCGGTCATATCCCCGCCGACGCCCCCAGGCCGCTTAACGGGGGCATATCGCCCCGGCCTGCCACAGCCCCGAGGAACCCCCAGTGACTCACATCAAAAAGACCTTCCAATTGGGCGCCCAGACCGTGACCCTGGAGACGGGCGAGATCGCCCGCCAGGCCGACGGCGCCGTCCTCGTCAATGTCGATGACACCGTCGTGCTCGTGACGGTGGTGATCGACAAGCGCGCCACCGAGATCAAGGACTTCCTGCCCCTGACCGTGGACTATCAGGAAAAGACCTATGCCGCGGGCCGCATCCCCGGCGGCTTTTTCCGCCGCGAGGGCCGCCCGAGCGAGAACGAGATCCTTACCTCGCGTCTCATCGACCGCCCGATCCGCCCGCTGTTCGCCGACGGCTTCGGCCGCGAGGTGCAGGTCATCGCCACGGTCAAGTCCCTGAATCCCGCCGTCAACCCCGAAGTGCCGGCCTTGATCGGCGCCTCGGCGGCCCTGGCCATCTCCGGCGCGCCCTTCAACGGGCCCATCGCCGCGGCGCGGGTCGGCTACAAGAATGGCGAGTATCTCCTCAACCCCGCCGTGGTCGGCCTGGGTCTCGACAGTGACCTGGACCTCATCGTGGCTGGCACCGAGCACGCGGTGCTCATGGTCGAGTCCGAGGCCCGCGGCCTGTCCGAGGAGATCATGCTCGGCGCCGTCCTCTTTGGCCATGATCGGATGCAGGTGGCGATCCAGGCCATCCGCGAGCTGGCGGCCGAGGTCAACAAGAAGCCCCTGACCTGGACCCCCGCCACGAGCGATCCGGCCCTGGCCGCGGCCGTCGAGGCCATCGCCGCCGAGCGCCTCGGCGCGGCCTACCTCATTAAGGAGAAGATGGCCCGCTACGACGCCCTGGATGCTATCCGCTCCGAACTCTACGCCGAGCTCAGCGGCGTGGGCACGGCCTGGACCCAGAGCCAGGTCTATGGCGCCATCGAGAAGCTGGAGATGAAGATCGTCCGCGGCCGTATCCTGGCCGGCGAGCCCCGCATCGATGGCCGCGATACCCAGACGGTGCGTCCCATCAGCATCCGCACCGGTGTTCTGCCCCGCACCCACGGCTCCGCCCTCTTCACCCGTGGCGAGACCCAGGCCCTGGTCATCACGACCCTGGGGACCGAGCGGGATTCCCAGATCATCGACGCCCTGGACGGGGAGCACCGCGAGCCCTTCATGCTCCACTACAACTTCCCGCCCTTCTGCGTGGGCGAGGTGGGTCGTGTCGGCAGCCCCAAGCGGCGCGAGATCGGCCACGGCCGGCTGGCCAAGCGCGGCGTCCTGGCCTGCATGCCGAGCATCGAGGAGTTCCCCTACTCGGTGCGCGTCGTTTCCGAGATCACCGAGTCCAACGGCTCCAGCTCCATGGCGAGTGTCTGCGGCACCAGTCTGTCCCTGATGGACGCGGGCGTACCTGTCAAGGGTGCCGTGGCCGGCGTGGCCATGGGCCTGATCAAGGAGGGCGATGCCTTCGCCGTCCTCACCGACATCATGGGCGATGAGGATCACCTGGGCGACATGGACTTCAAGGTCGCCGGCACCGCCAGCGGCATCAACGCCCTGCAAATGGACATCAAGATCGAGGGCATCACCCAGGAGATCATGGAGACCGCCCTGGCCCAGGCCAAGGCCGGGCGCCTGCACATCCTGGGCGAGATGAACAAGGTCATCGGCTCCCACCGTGCCCAGATGTCCGAGCATGCCCCGCGCATCATCGAGTTCAAGATCCACCCCGAGAAGATCCGCGATGTCATTGGCAAGGGCGGCTCCGTCATCCGCGCCATCACCGAGGAGACCGGGGCCACCATCGACATCAACGACAATGGCCTGGTCAAGATCTTCTCGGTCATCAAGAGTGCCGGCGAGGAGGCCAAGCGCCGGATCGAACTCATCACCGCCGATGTCGAGGTGGGGGCTATCTACGAGGGCCGGGTGGCGCGCCTCATGGACTTTGGTGCCTTTGTCACCATCCTCCCCGGCCGCGATGGCCTGGTGCACATCTCCCAGATCAGCGATGAGCGCGTCCAAAACGTCAGCGACAAGCTGTCCGAGGGGGATGTGGTCCGCGTCAAGGTCCTGGAGGTGGACAAGCAGGGTCGCATCCGTCTTAGCATGAAGGCGCTGGAACAGGGCTGATTGATTTAGTACCAAGCCACCAAAAAGGGGCCGCGAGGCCCCTTTTTGGTGGGTAGCGCTGGCAAATCCTGCCCGGGATCAGGCCGGGGCTTGCTGCAGGGACTCAAAGCGGGCCTTGAAGGCGGCCTGCCGCAGGCTTTCGGCGTCGGCCTCCTGGGCGACCAGGGGGCCGTCCACCCATTGGCCGCTGGCGTGGTCGTAAACGGAAAAGCGGTAGCCCTTGCCGACCTTGAAGACCTGGGTGACGTCATTGCCCGCCTGTTCCAGGGCCTGGAACTTGTCGAGCCCCAGGGGCGCGGGGGTGGGCGCGAAGCTGGGTTCCGCCTGGGGCGCGGCGGTGGCGGGGCGGGCGGCGACCGTAAAGACGCTATTTTGCATCTCGCCGTGGGTGTCCAGGGTGACGGACTCCACGCCGGGCAGGCGGGCGAGGATGTAGCCGGCCATCAGGATGCCGAGTTTGGTGTTCTCCTTCTCCAGGGCCGTCAAGAGCTTGTCGCCGACGATCTGGCAGCGCTCGATGTTACTGGGGTTGGCGACCCACTCACGACTCATCTGCCAGCCCTGATCCATGTCGGCGTCCAGCTTGGCGAAGAAGGCCTCGCCCTCCCTCAAGACCGGGTCGGGCACCTCCAGACTAAATTCTTGATCCTCGATGATGGCCTTGAGGAGCATCTCGTTTCCCCTTTCGCGAGTGGACGAAAAAAGGCATTCTAGCAGAAGCGCGCCGGTGATCCGTCCCGGCCCCGCCATGTCCTACCCACCCCGCGAGATAGGGATCAGCCGTTATGCTCCTCACCATCCCCGGTCTGCTCAATGCCGCCCAAGTGGCCAAGATTCATGACATCCTCCAAGGGGCCGCCTTTGTCGATGGCCGCCTGAGCGCCGGTTTTGCCGCCGCTCGGGTCAAGAACAATCTGGAGCTACAAGTCGATGAGCAGCGCATGGGGCGCCTGATCCGCGTCATCATGGCCAGCCTGGGCCACAACGAGACCTTCCGCTTCGGCGCCCTGCCGCACCGGGTCGCCGACCCCATCATCGCTCGCTACGAGCCGGGCATGACCTATGGCGACCACGTGGACGACCCCATCATGGGCTCGACCGGGCCGCGCTTTCGCACCGACGTCTCCATGACCATTTTCCTCAACTCGCCGGAAAGCTATGAGGGCGGGGAACTGGTGGTGCGTACCCCCTTCGGCGACCAGCAGGTCAAGCTGCCGGCCGGCGACGCCGTGGTCTATCCCTCCTCCAGCCTCCATCGGGTGGCCCCGGTCACGCGCGGCGAGCGCCTGGTGGCCCTGACCTGGATCCAGAGCTATGTCCGCGATGCCGCCCGCCGCGAGCTGCTCTATGAACTCAACCTGGCCCGCGAGGCCCTGCTCAAGGAGCAGCCGGGCACGGCCACTACCGGCTATCTGGACAGGTCCTATGCGAACCTGGTGCGCATGTGGGCGGAGGTCTAGCCGGGGTGGCTGGGCGGAGCAGGGCGGGGGCGATGAGGTTCTGGCTGGCCCTGCTGCTCGTCGCGGGGGTGGGGATCTCCGGCTGCTGTAGCCGGCGTCCCGCCACCGAATTCAATCGCTTCGATGGCACGGCGAACCAGCCCACTGGCTTTTGCGGCATCTTTGCCGGTTTCGGGACCACGGACGAGCCGGAGCGCTGGGGGGCCCTCTATACCCCCATCACGGTCGAGGAGTATGGCGAACTCCTCTGCGGCCGTCTCGACCCGGCGGACTATGCCACCTGCGTTAACCGCACCTGGGCCCACTATCGCCAGGCCCAACGTCAGCCGAACCTGCCCGGTGAGTCCACCTCGGGCCCCTTCGCCGTGGTGGTTGGCAACGAAATCCTGCTCGGCACCTACTGGTCACAGCCCTTCGCCGCCCACTTTCGGGTGAGCAACGAACGCCTTGTCTGCCAGGGTGGCTACGACGCCTTCGCGGGCGACACCCAGGCCGTCTTCCAGGTCCGTTGCAACAATGGTCTCAAGGGCAAGGCCCAGATGGTCCGCGACCGCAACGGCCGCAACGGCATCGGTGGCATTTATATGGATGACGGCACCACCGGCAAGATCGTCTTTGGTCCGGATACCCTGGGCGCGGCGCGCAACCCTTCGGCAACGCCCTAGCTCCCAACTCCGACCTCCGGGATGCCCCTACCCGAGATAGCGGCTCCGCTCCCCGCGGGTCCGCCTCCCCAGGTTCAATGCCGCTGCTCGACGCCCTCCACGCTGGAGGCCGAGGCCATGTCCATGAGGCCACGCATGAGTTCGGCGCGGTCCGCCAGCTGGATGGTCTCGATCAGAGCCTGCTTGTCCTCCGACGGCAAGGGTAGGTGGGCGGTCAGGAGATTGATCAGATCCAGGTCCTCCATGCCCTTCAGGTCATCCCAGGGGATCTCGACTCCGCGCGGGCGGACATAGGCGCGCAGGGAGGCGAGAAAACGATCGCGGTTCACCAGGTGACCGCCCTCCGGCAGAAAATCGTTGGCGAAGCGGTTCCAGCCCGCGCGTACCCGGCGATAGCCCCGGGTCTCCTCCAGTTCGCCCTGGACCTCGAAGCGGCATACCCCGGTGAGGACGATGACGACACGCCCGTCATTGGTCTCGCTGTAGGAGGTGACGCGCACGGCGCAACCGACCCGGTGCAGGGCCGGGACCTCGACATCCTCCTGGCCGCTTAGGGGCTGGATCATGCCGATGAGGTGGTCCGTCGCCAGCACATCCTGAATCATGTTGAGATATTGTTGCTCGTAGATATTGAGGGGGAGCTGTATCCCCGGCATGGCCACGGCCCCGGCGAGCGGGAAGACCGGCAATTCCGCGGGCAGGTCGGCGAACTTGGGCATGAAGGGCGAGGGCATGGCAATAACTCCGGGGCCGGTCAGACGCGGGTGACAAAGACGCGCGCCATGCCGGGGTCCAGTTCGAAATCAAAGGGGGTTGGCAGAAAGTCCATGGCCCACTCGGGCGAGACGTCGAGGAGGGGCGGTGGGGCCTGCACCAGCCGGTAGAGGTCGTCGCAATGAAAGTGCTGGCGGTTCCAGGGGTCCTTGTTCAACACCAGCAGGGCCTGGCCATGGCCCTGGGTGGAGGCCTGCCAGAGCAGCAGGACGGCGGGGTTGGGGGAATCCAGGCGCTGGATCAGCCCATCCTCGCGAAAGATGGGGTAGGCCGCCTTGATGCCATTGACGGCGGTGATGAAGGCGGTCAAATCCGCCCCGGGCGACTCCCAATCCTCCGGCCGGGTCTTGACCACGTGCAGCGGGCGCTGAAAGCCGAACTCATAGCCCATGGGCATCAGGACCCCGGTGGAGAAGAGGGCCGTGAAGAGGTAACGCTGCTTGAGGGCGTTAATGTTGTGGCCGGACTCGGCGAAGAGGCGCTCCGTGTCGTGGCTCTCCGGGAAGCCGATGGAGGGGGCGATCTGGCGCGTGAGTTCGTACTGCTCCAGCAGCCAGGGGCTGGAGAAGTCCCACCACTTGGCGCTGTTGAAGATGGCGTCGAAACCCGCCGCGGCGGTCTGGCGCGTCTGGTCCGGCGAGCAGCCCAGGGTCTCGGCGACGAAGACCACGCCGGGATGTTGGCGTCGGGTGTCCTTGATCAGCCGCCGCCAGAAATCCGTCGGGATCTGATAGGCCGCGTCGCAGCGGAAGCCCGCGAAGCCCAGGTCGATCAGATGCTCCACCAGCTTGCCGGCGTATTCCCGCAGGCCCTTGGCATCCGGCGAGTGGCCATGATCGAATTGGGCCAGGTCCTCCCAGACCACCCTGCGCCCGTCCTCCTCCAGGCAGAAGGGATGGGCGATGCGCCCCCCCTCGCGCCTGAACCAGTCCGGGTGCTTGTGGGTCAGGGGCGAATCCACGGCGCAATGGTTGATGACCAGGTCGATCATGAGCCGCAGGCCCAGCCCCTCAGCCTCCTTGACCATGTCCTTGACCTGGGTCTCGGGGCGTTTGCGCGATCCCGGGGCCAGCAGCGCCGGGTTGACCCCAAAATAATCGCTGATCGAATAGAGGCTTCCCGACCGTCCGGTAGGCTGGATCGGGTTCACGAAGATCCAGTCGAAGCCCATGGCCGCCGCGCGCTCCAGATGGGGCGTCCAGTTGCCCAGCGGACCCGCCAGCAAGGGGAAGAGGTTATAAATTTTCATGGTGGTCCAGTAGGTTGAGCCCGGAGTGACGCACTCGCGTGGCCATTGTGCGATCGCGACAGGGCGCGGCGCCGAGCCCATGCTGATCATTGCGCGTGACGGCTGCCTATTATGTAGCCCCTCCCCGCCCTTCTCACAAGCTTAACCCGCCCCTGCTCACTACCCGCTATACAGCCGATTAATAAGATTCACCAGCACATAGCGCCCGGCGGCGTTGACCGCCAGCTCCTCGCGGGCCTGGACCAGTTGCAGCAGCAGGACCAGGATGGCGCTATCCACCAGGGCGACCAGGGTGGTGTAGAAGCTCACGCCCAAGGCGAGGGCGATGTTGCCTAAAGGCTGGACGGTGGCGCTGGGATCGATCATGGCCAGGGCCAGGGCGATGCCGACCACGGTGCCGATGAAGCCCACCGTGGGGATGACCCAGGTCAGATAGCGCAGCAGGGTGTAGCGCAGATCCACCCGGTGCATCAGGAGTTCCAGGCTGGAATTGAGCACGCTCACGGTCTGATCCACCGAGCGGCTGGCGAGGAACTGCAGGATGCAGAGGTCGATGAGGCCCGGCAGAAAGCCTCGCTCCCCATCATACAGCCCCGCCACCCGGGCCCGCAGTGGCGGCAGATCGTGCGATTGCAGGACCACGGCATAGGCCTCGGGCAACAGTCCCTGGGTCAGCCAGGCCTCTTCCCGAGCCGCGGTGCGCCACCGGCGGTAGATCTCGCCCAGCCCGATGAAGAGGAGCAGATGGGTCAGATTCTGGATGGTGAAGGGATAGACGAAGGGATAGACGAAGGGATAAGCCGGCGGTGGTGTGGCCTGGTAATCGAGGATGACCAGCGCCGCCGGACCCCCCGCCGGTAACACCCAGGTCAGCAGGGCGATGCCTAGCGCCGCCACCAAGACCGACAGGACCAGGACCAGTCCGGCCTGGGGCCGTTGCCAGAGGATCGTGACCAAGGGGCTCATTGGCCGCACTCCGGACAAGGGGCCTCGGCGGTCTTGATACCCCCGCACGGGCAGCGGATCAGCCGCCGCCCCTGGACCCTGGGCGCCTCCTCATGAGCGGGGCCGGGAATCTCGGCCTTGAGCCGCAGGGCCTCCAGGAGTTCCCGCATCCCCAAGGTCACGCCGCCGAAGCGCACCCGGTCGAGGGGCGAGACCAGGCTCTGGCTGAGCCGCCGTGAAGCGCCGCCGTTCCCCAGCAGGAAGGTGCCGTTGGTGCTCTGACAATCCGTGAGCAGCCACTTGCCATCCTCCAGGAACTCCAGTTCGGCGTGATGCCCGCTCACCGAGTCGTCCGCCAGCGGGATGTCGCAGCTTCGCTCCCGGCCGATGGTGTATTTACGTCGCACTGCCTTCATCGCTACTCCTGGGGCCGCGCCCACGCCTTCTGGTCTATCCGTACCTGGCCAACTGGCCGCTTTGTATACCCAAGACACCTGAGTGCTCGGTCTCCCGGGCCGGTTGGCGTCTGGTGGGGGACGCCGTGAATACGTCCCTGTAGGCTTGGCGACAGCATCCCTGCTGTCGACACCCCCGCCAGCCCCCAACCGGCCCGCCTCCTACAAGCCGTGGAGTCATCGGCACTGGGAATATCAGGCCGGATTTTCATTCCGGTAATCGCCGCTACTGGCTGGTTTCTAGCGGCTTACTGGCCTCGTTCTTTTCGTCCGAGGTGTCGGCCTTGACGGGCGAGACCTCCGCCCCTGAGCTTGCCGAGGGCGGGACACTCCCTTCCGGGGCCGGGTCCAAGACCGGTTCAGCCATCGCCGGTTTGGCCTGAACCGAGGATGCCGGGTCATTAGCTTCAAGGGCCGGGGGTGCTGGCGTCCACCATTGCCACCACCCGACGCCCAACCCCATAACTAGCATCAGCAACACAAGCGCCAAGGCCCAGGGGGCTGGCCCTGGCCACCGCCTCTGGCAGACCCCGTCGCTGACCCGGGTGGGGGTATCCCAACCCTCACAGGCCAGAATGGCCACCGTCGCATTGTCCTGATAGAGCCGTTGGAGCCCCTGTAACCGCGCGATCAGCCCCTCCGCGGCGGTCTGGGGGTCGGCGTCCAAGCCGTCCTTCAGCTCGTCCAGGCTCAGGACGCCATCGACGCCATCACTACACAGCAGCAGGCGGTCTCCGGCCTCCAGGGCCAGGGGCCTCACATTGCGGTCGATTTCGGGGATCTCCGCCAGGCCGAGAAAGCTGATCAAGGCATGGCGCTGGGGGTGGTCCTCGATCCAGTCAGGGGTCGGGCCATCGGCCGGGGCCTGCCGCCAGAGTTGCAGGGCCAGGTTGTGTTCCTCGTTGCAGGGCGTCAGCGAGCCATCGGCGGCGCGGTAGAGATAGAGGCGGCTATCGCCGGCGCCGATCCAGAAGAGGTGACCCTGGTGGATCGCCGCCGCTACCAGGGTGGTGCCGACCTCGCCCTCGCCGGCGGTCGCGCGGGCCAGATTATGGACGACCTGGTTGGCCGCCGTGATCGCCCCCAAGAGGCGCTCGGTCACGGCCAGGTCCGGCGGCTGCCCAG
>JBATOB010000330.1:0-2721 GCA_049290655.1 Chromatiaceae bacterium
GCTGCGCAGCGAGTTGCACCGCAAGGACCGTGCTCTGGCCGACGGCGGCCTGGCTTGTGCTCCAAAAAAAGTCCGTGCCCTCTGGGAGGATCCCGAGGACGCTCGCTCACCCAGCAACAGCGCGCCACGGTGAGCGAGGGCATCACCCAAGCCTGTACCAACGGGGCCCGTCTGGAGCCTGCCTGCGAGGTGGCGGGACGGACCCCGCGCACTCCTCCAACGCGGGCTCCGGGAAGGCCCGCTCAGGGCCGACGCACGCCGCCGAGAACACCGAGCGGTGGGGGTCGTGTGCACCCCCCGGCCCATCGGCTCCCGCAAGCGGCGCGCGCCGCGATCCTGGCGGTGGCCAACCAACCGGAGTTTGCCCATCTCAGCCCCCACCAGCTCGTCCCGGCGCTGGCCGACCCAGGCCGCGACCGGCCCTCGGCATCCACCTGCTACCGGGTGTGGCGCGACGCCGACCAACGCGCTCGCCGCGGCAGGCCCAAGGCCCCAGCTCGCCAGCGACCGATGCCCTTGGTGGCCAGCGGACCCCATCAGGTTTGGAACTGGGATATCACCTACCCGAGGACCACCGCGCGCGGAACCTTCTTCTATCTCTACCTCCATCATGGATGTCTACGGCCGCAAGATCGTCGGCTGGGAGGTCTATCCAGAGGAGTCCGCCGAGCACGCCGCAACGGTCTTCCACAAGGCCCACCGGCGCGCAGGGGTGCGCGCCGATGCCCTGGTGCTGCACTCCGACAACGGCACCCCCCTGAAGGGGGCGACCCTGCTCGTCACCCTACAGCGCCTGGGCGTCGTGCCCTCCTTCAGTCGCCCCGCGGCGAGCACTGACAACCCCTACTCCGAATCGCTGTTCAAGACACTCAAGGGCCGCCCAAGCTACCCCGCAAAGCCCTTCGAGACCTCGGCGAGAGCACGCGCTTGGGTGGACAAGTTTGTCAACTGGTACAACGACCAACACTTCCACAGCGCACTGAAGTTCGTCACCCCAGCGCAACGCCAGCGCGGCGAAGACGCCGAGTTGCTCGTCCAGAGCCATGCCATCTACCAAGCCGCTAGAGCAGAAAATCCGGCCCGATGGTCCGGCATAACCCGCGACTGGCCACCGACGGACAAGGTCTTCCTCAATCCAGGGAGAACCTCATCCAAGACCGACTAAGCGGACCCTGCTGCTGCATGACTAATGCGACAACCACCTTGACACTTACCGCGAACGCGACGATTCAATTCGACCTTGACCCCAATGATGGACAGGACGGGGTCTACATGGTTTTGTCCAACCCGTCTTATGACGCGGCGTCAAACAGCATGGCTTTCCATGCGGAAATGCTGAACCACACCCTGGACCAGACGCCCGCACCCCCCTGTATTTCTCCGCGGTCACGGTCAACGTGCTCAACAATGCCACCGACGACCAGGAAATAGTGTCCTACATCCAGTACGCCGACGGGGCCGACCTTTATCCCACGGGCAGGGAAAATGAGTACCAGTTGGTGCTGAGCGACGCCGGCCCGGAGATGTTCTGGGTGGACAACGCGCCGGGGCGCTATTCGGACCAGGCGCCCATGTCCTACTTTTTTCCGCAGTGGGATTACCTATTTGGCGATGACCCACCCAACGCGGCCCTGTTCGGGACCACGGCCGTGGGTGCCTTGCAACTGTTTTTCCTGACCCTGACCGACCCGCTGTTTGACGAGGCCCTGGGGCAGGTGACCTACACGGCAAGGCTCCTGGGGCAGGCGTCGGGACCGGTGGAGACCCTCCATCGGGTCAACCTGAACATTGATTCGGGAACCTTTTCGCGCTTCCCACTGCCGGGCAAGGGCACGGCCTACCAGGCCTTCAGCCAGGGCTACGACCCCTCCACGGCCAACACGCATGTCATCTACTTCGGCAGCGATATCGCCCGCAAGCAAGTGGCATCGCTGTGGGGAACCCAGTCCTATCTTTCGGGAAGCTGCGCCCCCTACTGCCGAGACGACCTGAAAACCCTCACGGGCATGGGCATCAACCTGATCCGGCTCTATGACTGGGATCCGCGCAACGATCACAGCCAGTTCCTGGATTACGCCCATAAGCTGGGGATCAAGGTGGTGGTGCCCATCAGCAACTGGCTGCCGCAGAACCCAGGGGCCTGGGATGCCCAAGTCCCCCTCTACTTCAAGTTCGGCAACTACGGCAACAGTGCTGGAACCGACTGGCACCCGGCCGTGGCCGGCGTCATCATCTCCAACGAATTGGACAACGCCGACGCCTCATACAGCCAGGCGATTGGCCTGGTGGCACGGTTCCTCCAGGAAGCCGACAAGCAGGGCTTCAGCACCAGCGTGCCCATGGGCGTGCCGGTGACCTTTGTCCCCCGCGGCGCGCCCTACGGCCCGGCCGGTCAAAACATGCCGGGCTGGAACCAGTTCGGCAAGCTGTTGACCGATCCCCGCACCGCGCCTTACCGAGACCGGCTAATGCTGTGCCCCAACACCTACAACTCGAAAAACTACCTCTTTGCCAACGCGGAGAGCACGGGTCAGGGCTGGGTCCAGTTGACCTACCAGCAGTTCGGCACCCCCATCCTCTTCACCGAAATCGGCTACAGCCGCGTCAAAAGTGATTACACCCCGGACTACATAAAGGACCAGTTGGAAGGGGTGCTGACATACCAAAAGGCGCACCCGGAACAAATCCTCGGGGCCTGCCACTGCCAGTTCTCGGACAATG
>JBATOB010000331.1:0-2209 GCA_049290655.1 Chromatiaceae bacterium
GCCCAGCACCGTCGCGGCGACCCCGCGCGCCAGGCAGGCGCCGATGGGCACGCCATTGGCCAGGCCCTTGGCCAGGGTCATGACGTCCGGCTGGATACCAGTATGCTGGTGGGCAAAGAGGCGACCCGTGCGGCCCATGCCGGTCTGGATCTCGTCCAGCATCAGGAGCCAGCCCTGGCGGTCGCAGATAGCGCGCAGGCGCGGCAGATAGTCCGGGGCCGGGATATTGATGCCGCCCTCGCCCTGGATGGGCTCGACCAGGACGGCGACGATGTCCTGGCGATTGGCCGCCGCGGTTTCCACCGCCCCCACGTCGTTGTAGGGGACGCGCACGAAGCCCTGCACCAAGGGCTCGAAGCCGGCCTGGACCTTACGGTTGCCCGTGGCGCTGAGGGTGGCCAGGGTGCGGCCATGAAAGCTGTTCTCCATCACCAGGATGGCGGGCTTCTCGATGCCGCGATGGTGGCCGTGGAGGCGCGCCAGCTTGATGGCGGCCTCGTTCGCCTCGGCCCCCGAGTTGCCAAAGAAGACCCGGTCCATGCCGGCGCACGTCGTCAGCCGGGCGCCAAGTTCGGTCTGGGCGGCGATCTGGTAGAGGTTGGAGGTATGAATGAGGCTGCCGGCCTGCTCGCAGAGGGCGTCACGCACCGCCGGGTGGGCGTGGCCAAGACCGCATACGGCGATGCCCGACAGGGCGTCGAGATAGCGTTTGCCCGTCTCGTCCCACAGCCAGGCGCCCGCGCCATGGGTGAAGGTGACCGGCAGGCGCCGGTAGGTCGCCATCAAGGGATCACTCATGCTGAAACCCGCTCCAAGCAAAAAAAGAAAAAGGCGGCTCCTATCTGGACGGGAACCGCCTCTGTTCGCTGAATCAAGTCGTAGGATTATAGCCAGGTGCGGCAAGCGATGCCAAGCCCTTGACGTTCATTACGTTTTCGCGACATGTCGCGGATGAGCAACAGGCTGGGGACTGCCGGATGTTTACATATTAACTATCTGAATGCTAGCTATTATTTATCAAGGGGGCGAGGGTCGTTTGCCGAGGGCTGGCGTCGTCATGGCGGCCTTCTGGAAGGAGGCTCCCGGTTTCGCCAGGCGTCGCACCGTATTGGGCAGATGTTCCAGGAGGATGCCGGCGAAGGCCTCCAGGGCCTGAACCCGGGGGAAACTGCGGCGGAAGACCAGTGAGATGCGCCGGAAGGCATCGGGCAGTTCCAGCCGGCGGGCGACAATGCCGGTGTCCGTCATCCAGGCCCCGCGGATGGCCAGGGCCGGCACCAGGGTGCAGCCAAAGCCGGCGCTGACCAGTTGCAGCAGGGTCTCCAGGCTGGCGGCGCGCAGATCCGCCATCTCGCCCCGCTGAGGGCGCTCCGTCAGGTGGCAGACCTCCAGCACCTGATGGGTCAGGCAATGGCCCTCCGCCAACAGCAGCAAGTCAAGCTCGGTCAGGTCCTGGGCCGTGATCTCGTCCTTGGTATAGAGGGGGTGATCGCGGTGGTGGGCCAGCCAGAAGGGCTCGTCGAAAAGGGGGGTCACGGTCAGATCCGACTGTTCGATGGGGGTGGCGATAAGGACCGCATCCAGGTCATGGCGCTGCAGGCGGCCAAGGAGGGACTCGGTGAGCTCCTCGGACAGGACCAGGCGCAGTTGCGGGTATTGGCGTTTGAGAGGCACCAGGATCAGGGGCATCAAATAGGGACTGAGGGTCGGGATGGCGCCGATGCGCAGGGGGCCGTCCAAGGGGTCCTGATGGGCGCGGGCGACCCGTTCGATGGCATTCGCCTGTTCCTGCAGCAAGCGGGCATGACCCAGAATGGCCTCGCCGATGGGCGTGATATCCACGGAGCGGTTGGTGCGCTCGAACAGGGTCACCCCCAGTTCCTCCTCCAGCTTCTTGATTTGGCCGCTCAGGGTCGGCTGGCTGACAAAGCAGCGGTCCGCCGCCCGGCCAAAGTGGCGCGTGTCGGCAACCGCAAGGATGTATTTGATGTCGCGCAGGTTCATGGCGAAGGAGTCGAATTTTGGCTATCTCCAGCAGCCCACGGCCAAGGATAATGAGCCGGTGCCTGGATCGCCTTGGTTGAGCTACCCGATGTCCCTGAATATTGCCCTCTTGTCATCGGTAATGCCATGAAAATTATCATAGCCCCCAAGGCCCTCACGGGCAGTTGCGACGCCAGCGCCGCCGCCCGGGCCATGGCCCGAGGCC